>JAYVTN010000305.1:0-4530 GCA_043788785.1 Spartobacteria bacterium
GGGGATGGGTGAATAGGCACCCAACGCGGCGCAGTCAACACGATAACGCAACGATCTCCCACGCAATACATACCCGCATACGTTGACTTTGGCCACCAAAGCGGATGCGCAGCCCCGGGCGCCTTGGTGTGAAGCTTCCCGCTCCAGATCAGCCCAGTCATCGAGTCGGACGCAAGATCTCTCACACCAAGCCCACCAAGGCTGGCGGGTACTGGTTTTCGTGTATCCTACATTCGCCCGGCGGTCCGGCCAACTCGGGGGCCGCGGTCTGCTAAACTCGCCCGCCGGTCCGCTAAACTTGCCCGCCGGTCCGCTAAACTCGCCCGCCGGTCCGCCAAACTCGCCCGCCGGTCCGCCAAACTCGCCCGCCGGTCCGCCAAACTCGCCTCCCGGTCCGCTAAACTCGCCAGCCCGTCCGCATAACTCGCCTTCCAGTCCGCTTAACTCGTGGTTCACACACGGACACTTCCCCAACACGGACACTTCACCGCCATGGTCACCTCCCCACCACAGTCACTTCGCCCCCGCGCCTGACGCCTTTGGGTTTTCCGGGAGCGCTATTCAAAATGCCGGCAGATTTCGGTAGATGAACGCAGATGAGCGTTCAACATCGGCCTGGCGGCGGCGCTCTGATTCGCGATTGCGCCTTAGGCGTGATCGAGGCGGCGACCGCCAAAGAAATGCCGTAACGGCATCGCAATTTCGGTTTGTCTCTGGTTTGTTTCCATCTGTTACCCAACGTGTCCTGCCTGAGGTTTGGCCGGCTCTCGGTTTGCTTCCCTTCATCCACCTCTATCGCTGGCCCCTCCGGGTTTTTTCCATGCTCCATCATCCCTCGCACGTCGTCTTATCCGGCCTGATCGCCTTGGTCGCCTTCCTGCCTGCCACCGCTCCACGCTCCCTGGCGCAAACCACCTCAAACACGCCCCCAAACGCGGATTCCCGGGACACCTCCAAGCCCCGGCCGCGGGCCGTCACCGCCTCCATGAACTGGTCGCCGCTCACGTGGAATGAAACCGAGCAAAAAACCGTTGGCGTTCCCTTCAAAATCCATTTCGACGGGCCGACTGCTCCCGTCGCCCTCTTGGGCAAGCCGGTTCCTCCCAACACCGTGATGCTCACCCCCGAAGTGCCGGGCGTCTGGCGTTGGACCGATTCCCAAACCCTCTCCTTTGAGCCGCAGGGCGGATGGATGCCGCCGCGCACCTATGATGTCGCTTTCGCAGAGACCGCGTTCCAACCCGAGTGCAAGGTGACGCGCGGTTGGGAGACGAACCCCGACCAACGCCGGGCGCCGTACTTGTCCGCATCATTTGGCCAACGCTCCTTCTACATCGATCCCGCCACGCCCGCTCTCCAGCAAACCGTTGCGACGGTGCTCTTCAACTACCCGGTGGCCCTGGAGGAAGTCGTCCGATGCCTCGCTGTGGTGAACATGAGCGAGACGCCGCTTTTTACAAAAGGCAGCAAGCCCCAAGTCATTGCGGACGCAAAGAGCCCCCTGCGTTTTTTCCTGCGCTCACCATTGATCAAGCTGGGAGAAAAGGAGGACCTGGTTCGCTTCGAAATCGCCGCAGGCCTGACCGCCAAAGTGGGCGGCGATCCTCTGCGGGAAACCGCCGTCACCAAGCTGACCGTGCCTTCGCGCTATACGGGCTTTCATTTTGATCGGGTACGCGCCCAGCTCATCAAGAACCCGAAAGGCGAGCCGCGCCAATACGTGTTTTTGGAGAGCAGCCTTGGGGCGCATGGCCAGCAGATCGCCAAGCAAGTCGAATCCTGGGTGTTGCCAGAACCTGAGAAGGACGAGAACGGCAAAGTCGTTGCGTGGACTGGGGACAATGTCAGCGACGAGGTGCTGGCCAAGTCCAAGCGGGTGGCCCTCGAATACGTCCCGTCGGGAACCCAGGAGCCGACTCCCCAAGTGCCCGAACCGCCCACGGAGGTGTTTGGCTTTCGACTCAAACCGCAGCTGCCCGCGACCCTCTTTATCCGGGTCCCCAAGAATACACCCGCGCCGGGCGGCTATCTGACGCCGGAGGATTTCACTGCGGTGGTGAATGTGCCTGGCTTCGAAAAGGAGGTCGCGGTCACGGGGCGCGGCGGCATTCTCGCCCTTAACGGCGAACACAAACTCCACATCCAATCCCGCGGCTATGAGCATCTGCGCTACACGATTGCCCGGGTGCCGGAAACCGAGATCAACCATTTCGCCAGCCAGACGCAGGGCCGCTTTGAAGCCCCCCAGTTCAAGGGCGGCTTCGGTTTTGCCGACATTGCCCACTTCAGCCATTCCATTCAGCACATCGCCAAGGCTAACGATTTCCAGGCCAACTTCTCGGCGTTTGATTTCGCGGCGGCCGTTAAAAACGGGGAACCTGCGGCGGCCGGGGAAGCCGGGAAAATCCCGCGCGGCTTGTTCAATCTGGTGGTTGAAGGGGTTCGCCCGCGGACGGAGGCCGACGGGAAAGCCAGCGATGGGGATCCGGATCCGGATTGGATTCCCCTGACGGCAGCCCATTCCAGCCGCCACCATGATGATGATGGTGACAACGAAGAGGAGGAAGGGAGCCGGGCTGCTTCCAATCCATTCGACTCGCGGTTTGTGCTCATCACTGACCTGGGATTGATCGTCAAACGCAATGCCGGCGGAGCGCGCGACGTGTTTGTTCAATCCTTCCAGCTCCAGGAACCCATTGCCGAGGTGCGCCTCACGGCCATCGCGCGCAACGGCGATACGCTGGCCGAAGCGGTGACCGACAATCTCGGTCACGCGACCCTGCCTGCCCTCGACGGGTTGCAACGGGAAAAGCAGCCCGTGGCGTTGGTGGCCCGGAAAGGCACCGACTTGGCGTTCATCGCCTGGGAACGCAGCGATCGCCGGGTGGAGACCTCGCGTTTTGAAGTCGGCGGCGTGCATGCCAGTGAAGCTTCTGCCCTGCACGCGTTCCTCTTTACCGAGCGCGGCATTTATCGGCCGGGCGATCCCATCCAATTGGGCGTCATCGTGCGCCAGCAGGATTGGGCCGGCGTGCTCACGGGGCTGCCCCTCGAAGTGGTTCTTATTAATGCCAAGGAGGAAGAGGCGGGCCGTTTCCCTCTCAAATTACCCGCCGACGGCTTCATTTCGGTGACGATGCCGACCACAGAAACCGCGCCTACCGGCGTGTGGAATATCCAGCTGATGCGCCCCTCCGAGAGCGCGAGTAAAAGCAAAAGGAAGGAGGAAGCCGAATCGCTGGGGCAAATCCTTATTCGAGTCGAGGAGTTCCAACCCGACCGGCTCAAGCTCACCGCCAAGTTCGATCCCTCCCAGGTTCAAGCGTGGATGTCGCCCGAAAAACTCAGCGCCCAGTTGGATTTTGAGACCCTTTTTGGCATCGCCGCCGCAGACCGGCGGGTCACTGCGAAGATGCGCATTTCGCCGGGAACGCCCGAGTTCTCACAATGGCCCGGCTGGACCTTCGGCCTGCCTGCGGACAAAACTTTCGAGCCCAAGGAGATCGACCTCGGGGAAACCAAGACCGACGAGAACGGGCATGCCCAGATCATGCTGGGGCTTGAGGATCATGCCGCGCCGTTGCTGCGCGTGAACGTGGAGTTGGAAGGCTTCGAGGCCGATGGCGGGCGCGGGGTCAAAGGGGCGCTGACGACGCTGGTTTCGCGCCATCCGTATTTGTTGGGCTACAAAGCCTCTGGCGATGTCAACTTCATCGACCCGAAAGCCCCGCCAACGCTTGAGCTCACCGCCATTGGACCGGATGCCAAGCCGGTCGCCGCTCCCGGCCTCAAGCGGGTTTTGACGGAAGTCCGTCACGTTTCGGTTTTGACCCGGCAGAGTAATGGCACCATGGCCTACGTTTCCCAGCGGGTGGACAAGGAGCTTGAGTCCGTCGATGGCTCGTTGTCCGCAGCAACCACCTCGCTCCGGCTTCCGGTCAAAAGCAGCGGCAGTTTCCGGTATGAATGGCGCGACACACTCGGGACGGTGCATCTCGGGATCTCCTTCATGGTGGCCGGATCGGGCGATTTGACGCGCAACATGGAACGCGACTCCGAGTTGGAACTGACCGTGCCCGACAAGGCGTGGAGAGCCGACGAGGAACTGGAGATCTCAGTGCGCGCGCCTTTTGCCGGGGCTGGCCTGATCACCATCGAGCGGGAGAAAGTCCTGGTGTCGCGTTGGTTCAAATCGGCGAAGGCCACCAGTCTCCAGCACATCACGGTGCCTGAAGGTCTGGAGGGTGGCGCCTATGTTCATGTCACCTTTGTGCGTGGCCTGGATTCGCCGGAAATCTTCACCAACCCGCTGAGCACTGGCGTGGTTGCCTTTCGTGTCGCCGAGGACCGCCGCCAGGTGGCCGTGACCTTGGATGCGCCCCAGCGGGTCCGCCCGGGCGAGCGGCTGACTATCGGTTATTCCACGGCCAAGCCCGCGCGCATCGTGATATGGGCGGTCGATGAAGGCATCCATCGGGTGACCAACTACAAGGCCCCGCGGCCCCTGAGCGACCTGCTCAACAAACCCGC
>JAYVTN010000306.1:0-9316 GCA_043788785.1 Spartobacteria bacterium
CCACCCGAGGCATCCACCACCAATTTGCCGATCTCATTCTCAATCATCTTTGCGTCTTTGCGTCTTGGCGTGAATCAAGACTCAGAACATCGCTTCCACTTCCCACTTCCCACTTCCGACTTCAACTTTTCCCTATCTGTTCGGGGCCATCATCTTCTCATCATGTCCTACGTGACACAGTGCGCCCCTCGACGGACAAGTGCCCGAGAGATTAACCACAAAACTCCTACAGGAAAAACATCAGACCTCATGAAACCAAATCAGACCCTCGTCCTCCTCGCCGCACTCGCGGCTCCGCACATCGTCCTCGCAGAGGCACAGAACAAGACAATCAAAGCCGAGGACCTTCCGGCGGCCGTCGCCAAAGCGATCAAGGAAGCTGCCGGCCAGGCGACACTTGGGCGGATCACCCTCGGGAACGAGGACGGCACCCGGGCGTACGAAACTACCTGGCACGCCGGTGGCCACAAGCATGAGATCGCGGTCACCGAGGCCGGAAAAGTCCTTACTTTGGAGGAGATCATCACGCTCGCGGAGGCACCCCAAGCCGTGCACGCGGCCATTGCCAAAGAGGCGGGTGACAACAAGGGGACTTCATTTCCAACCTCGCGGGCTCGCCGTACTTGTCCCTGCGGCGAAGCCTGCTTTCTTTAAAGGATGCGTGTTCTTTTTGTGGAAGACTCCGAAAGCCTGCGGCGTTCCGTGCGTCGCGCGCTGAGGCATGCCGGGTTTGCCGTGGATACTGCTGGAGACGGCGAGGAAGGTCTCGCGCTCGCGGAATTGAATACCTACGACGCCCTGGTGCTCGACGTGATGATGCCCAAGCTCGACGGCCTTGAGTTCCGAACCCGGGGCTAATATCTTTAAACCCTCCGGGTTGCGGCCCAAGCATGCCGAAGCGGCTAAATAAAACAACATCCGATCCGCCCTGGGCTGCCATGATAAATTCCTGGGCGTCTCCTGGATGGACCCCGGAGGCTAGCAGTTTTTCCTTGGCTTGCTTTGGAGAAATCTCCCCGCGCTCCAACGGGACGATGATGCCTGTGATTACGGCGTGCGAATTCATCACCAGATCTGGAATCACTACTTGGGATCAGAACTTGGCAGACGTTTGCGCAGCTCCAAAATACAAAGGTCGGCGTGCTTTCCTGCAGCCTTGAAGGTGCCGAGCGGGCGGGCCATTTCTGTCACCCCTCCGGGGTAAACAACGGTTTTGATCGCAACCCGGGGGTGTCGCTGCGCTCCACGCCCCGGCTACTTTCTGGGAACCCTTCGGGTTCGCGCGGCAGGATCCCCCGCAGCCTGTTTTGCACGGCCAGTTCCAAGTGGCCCGGCCTGTTTTCCCACCATCGTTGGGGACCACACAGTGCCAGAAGCACCGAGCACAACCTCCGCCACCGAAACGCGACTCCAAATGCCGGATTTCATTCCCCTCCGTTTTCCGGCGGACACTTCCCACTTCCCTCCAACCCGTGCCTTGCCTATTTGCCCGGCCTGACTCAAAAACGGCCTTCCTACTCATGAGCGCCCGTATTCGCATCTGGCTTCAACTTCTGCGCGCGCCCAACCTTTTCACGGTTGGGGGTGATCCACTTGCGGGTTTTATGCTGGCAAACTTCGGGATCCCAACCCCTGAAGTGTTCTGGGCCATGGCTGCCAGCCTGTGCTTTTATGCCGCAGGCTTGTTGGACAACGATCTGGCCGATTTGCGCGAAGACCAAGCCGAGCGCCCAAGCCGCCCCCTGCCGAGCGGAGCAGCGAAGCCAACCGCCGTTTGGGTTGCCACCCTTGGACTGGCGCTTGCAGGATTAGCGTTTTGCGCAGCCATCGATCCGCGGATGCTAGGGCTCGGCGCGCTGCTCATTGTCACAATAGCCGCCTATAACCACGGCTTGAAACGGATACCAGTCCTAGGAGCCGTCACGATGGGAGGCTGCCGGGGCCTCAGCTTATTGCTGGGTGCAGCCGCCGCTCCGTCGGGCGCGATCTCGCTCCCTTCCCTAGAGGCGGCACTCATTCTGGGTCTTTTCATCGCCGCAGTGACCAACCTAGCCCGGTTTGAAACACGATCGACGCGCCCCGGGTACGCGGCCTGGCTTCCTGCGCTGGCTTTGCTCGTGGGCTTAGGCGTGTGCTTTACATGGCCCCCGATGGGGCTTGGCCCTAGCCTCGGGATCTGCCAAGCCGCTTCGAAGCTCCTCATGGGCTGGGCTATCCTCCTCGGCCTCCTGATCGCCAGGCGGGTGGGTAAAGGCACCCTGCCCCTGCCGCCCGCCATCGGCCAGTTCATCCGCCTCTTGCTACCCCTCCAAGCGGCCTTCTGCGTCCATACAGGGCTCTTTGGCCTAATCGGTGCCGGGCTGATCCTAGCCGTATGGCCTCTCAGTCGCTTCGCAGCACGCCGATTTTACGCCAGTTGAAAATTGGCATGCGGCAAGGCTGGCGATTTTTTCAATTCGTGTTTCTTTATCCATCCCCTCAACAACCCGCCCCCTGTGCCTACCCGGAAAAAGCTTCTAGTAGTTGATATCGCCGCCTTCGGAGCCAACATGGTCTCCAATCTGCCGGAGTTTGCCTCCATGCAAACCGTGTTTCCAGCGGTCACCAGCGTGTTCCAGGCTTCCTTCAGGACAGGTGCCACGCCCGGATCCCACGGGTTGGTTGCGAATGGCCTGTTTTTCAAGGACCTCCAGAAAGTCCTGTTTTGGGAACAATCAGCTTCCTTGGTCGAAGGGCCGCGGATCTGGGACCAGTTCCGGTCCAAAGGAGGCACCGTGGGGATGATGTTCTGGCAACAGAGCATGGGCGAGAATGTGGATCTGGTGGTAACCCCTGCGCCCATCCACAAACACAGCGGTGGAATGATCCAAGCCTGCTACACGCAGCCTGCCAATTTGGAAGAGCGCCTCAATGAAGCTATTGGCAGGCCTTTCAATCTGATGAATTATTGGGGCCCGCTGGCCAATCACAAGTCCAGCGACTGGATTGTGGAGGCCACCTGCGCAGTCATGGGCATGCCCGACATCGCCCCGGACCTTCTCCTAACCTACATCCCCCACCTCGACTACGATCTCCAACGCTTCGGCCCGGACAGTCCCCAGGCCAAGAAGTCCCTGGATTTCCTGCTCGGCTATCTGACGCGCATCAAAGCGGCGTGCCGCGAATTCGGCTACGACTGGATCTTTGTAGGCGATTACGCCATCGAACCGGTTAAACGCGGCGCCATCTTCCCTAACCGGGCTCTGCGCGAGGCGGGGCTTTTCAGTGTACGCTCGATCCGGGGGATGGATTACACGGACTTCTTCACCAGTGCAGCCTTTGCCGTCGTCGACCACCAGATTGCCCATGTGTACTGCCGGGATGCCGAGTCCGCCCGCAAGGCAGCCGTTATTCTAAAAACCGTGCCTGGAATCGCTGAAGTGCTTGATCGCGAGGCGCAAACGGCCCGCGGCCTGGCCCATAGCCGCAGTGGGCAGCTCCTGATCATTGCCGAAGACGGCGCCTGGTTCGCATACCCGTGGTTCGAGAGCGCACATGCCCCGGATTACGCCTCTCATGTGGATATCCATAACAAGCCCGGGTACGATCCCTGTGAGCTCTTTTTCGGGTGGCCCCCGCCCTCGGTGAGCTTCAACACGGACAAGATCCGGGGCTCGCATGGCAGCGTTGGTCCGGGTTACGAAGTGGCCTGGGCTTCCTCGCTCACCTTCGAAACCGCGCCCACGACGGCCCTTGAGCTCGCCCGTGCCACCCAGCGCTGGATGGATACCGGCCTCTAACTCCCCTTTTCCGCCACGCCTTTTTCCGATGCAATCCCCGTACACCTTACGCCAACAAATCAGCGTCCACTGGGAATTCCCCGTAATATTTACGCACGACGTGTTCTCGATCGGCAACCCCGTGCTGCTGGATACCCTCGACCGGCTCCACGAATCCCGACGGCACCGGGCCATGGTATTTGTGGATTCGTTCGTGGCCCAGACCAAACCCAGATTCACCCAGGAGGTCGTCGCTTATTTCGCCGCACATCCCACCCGGATGCAATTGGCGGCACTGCCCCAGATTATCGCCGGGGGGGAAGCCGCCAAGAACGACTTTTCGTTAGTGGAATCCATCATGCGACTGCTGCTCGAGGAGCGGATGGATCGCCAGTCCTTTGTCATCATTGTGGGAGGCGGGGCGGTACTCGACTGTGTGGGGCTTGCTGCCTCCTTGGTTCACCGCGGCCTGCGCCAAGTGCGTGTTCCAACGACCGTGCTCGGCCAAAACGATGCCGGCGTGGGCCTCAAAAACGCTGTTAACTTCTGCGGTGGCAAGAACGCGGTCGGCACCTTTGCTCCGCCATTTGCCGTTCTCAACGACTTCGAATTTCTGGTATCCCTGAGCGACCGGGATTGGCTGTGCGGAGTCGCAGAGGCATTCAAGGTTGCCATCATCCGGGACCGGATATTTTTTGAATGGCTCCTCGAACACGCCGCAGCATTTCCGGCGCGCGACTTGAAAGCCATGCAACTTCTGGTCGAACGCTGTGCCGAGATGCATCTCGAACACATCCGTACCAGCGGCGATCCCTTCGAGTATGGGTGTGCGCGCCCCCTGGACTTCGGGCACTGGTCGGCCCACAAACTCGAAGTCCTCTCTAATTTCCACATTTCCCATGGCGAAGCCGTCGCCAGCGGCGTGCTTCTGGATTCCATCTACGCCCAAGCCCAAGCATGGATTACCCCAGTCGAGTTTGCAGAAATCTTTACAGGTCTGCGGGCTTGCGGCTTCAAACTCTGGTTCGAGGAGTACGATCAGATCGACGCCTCCGGACACCGCGCAATCTTCCAAGGATTGCGGGATTTCCAGGAACATCTCGGGGGCGAACTCTGTGTAACGTTCCCACATGGGATCGGGGCCCGGCACGAGGTCCATGAAATCGACCTTGCCAAGATGGAGCAGTCCATTCAGGAACTCAGGCGTCTTTTGATCACATCATGATCCTGCAGCATCGCCCCCCCCTTCATCTCACCTACTGCCAGAACATCCACCCCGGGGAAAGCTGGGCGGAAAACTTCGCAGCCATCAAGGACAAAGCCCTGTTGGTAAAGCAGTTCGTTGCTCCCGACCAGTGGTTCGGCCTAGGCTTACGGCTCTCCCATCAAGCGGCCGCCACGCTGGCCTCGGATCGGGCCCTGGTCGACGAAGCCCACGATTTTTTCGCTGAACATCAGCTTTACCCGTTCAGCATCAACGGCTTTCCCTATGGGAACTTCCACGGCACCACGGTCAAGGAGAGCGTTTACCAGCCCGATTGGCTCACCACCGAACGGCGCGACTACACGATGCAGTTGGCCGACCTGTTCACCCATTTCCTGCCCCCGGAAATCGACGGGTCCATCAGCACCGTCCCGGGCACCTTCAAGCCTTGGATGACCAATATCCACGACAGTAGCGAGGCTATTGCCCGCAATCTGGCAGCCGTGGTTGCCTACCTGGCCGCCATTCGCGATGACACCGGCCAGGAAATCCATCTCGGGCTCGAACCCGAACCGGACTGCTTCCTGGAGACCACCAAAGAGACCATCGCCTTTTTCAAGAACTTCTGCCTCACCACAGGCGTTAAAGAAGTGGCCCGGATCATGGGATGTTCGGCCACGCAAGCCGAGGAGTTCGTGCGCCGCCATTTAGGGGTCTGCTTCGATACGTGCCACGTCGCCCTCCAGTTTGAGAATCCGGTGGACTCCCTGCGCAAGTATCGCGCAGAGGGCATTCGCATTTCCAAGATCCAGCTCAGCGCCGCCTTACGGGGACCCTCCAACCCGGAAACATGGCGGGCATTACGCTCCTTTGTAGAGCCCGTCTACCTTCATCAGGTCAAGGGCATGTCCGAATCCGGCGCCCAAATCGCTTGGTACGACCTTCAGGATGCCTTGGAAGAAGTCGGCAATTTCCCGGACCTGGAAGAATTGCGCGTCCACTTTCACGTGCCGCTGTTCATGCCGAGCGTGGGGCCGCTGAGTTCAACCGCCTCGGAACTCACCCACGAGTTCTTCGCCGAACTGCATGGGGGAGCGTGTTCCCACTTAGAGATCGAGACCTATACCTTTGACGTGCTTCCGAGGGACCTCAATCCCGGGGATGTGGTTAAGAGTATCGCCCGGGAATACTCCTGGGTGCTCGGTCGGCTCGAATAGGCCCCATCCCCCCGGGCGTTCTCCCGCTTCCCAGGGGCAATTGCACTCGGAATCTCGTTGACACTCACCGCCCAACAGCCTTTGAGATAACCCCTTGATTTTTCGGTGCCATTTCCCAATGGCCTCGAGCCCCCCTCAGCCACCCTGTTCCACCGATTGGAACCGGCGACTTGAACGCAGATAAACAACAACAAAAAATGAGTACTGCTATCCCATCCAACACTTCAACTTCCGACCCTGGCGTCGCCCCCAACGCCAAACGACTGCTGTTTGCCGGTTTCATGGCTATCCTTGCTGCTGGCGTGGGTTTCGCCCTACGTAACGGCATCGGGGACGCATGGAAGGCTGAATTCGGCTTCAACGATGGAATGATCGGTAAGATCGGCGGAGCCGGTTTCAGCGGCTTCTGTTTCGGAATCATCATCGGCGGAGTCATCGTGGATAAGCTCGGATACGGGAAGCTGGTGGCATTGGCGTTGCTTGGCCACATCCTCTCGGCCTTTGTAACCTTCGGCGCTTCGACTCCAGATAACGCCTACAATTATTTGTTCTGGGGGATGTTCATCTTCTCCTTCGCCAATGGGACTCTGGAAGCTGTGGCTAATCCTTTGATTGCGACCGTCTTTCCCAAGAACCGAACCCATTATCTCAACATTCTGCACGCCTCGTGGCCATTGGGAATGCTCATTGGAGCGGCTGCCAGTTACCTCCTCGGGTCGGTTCTCCACCTAGGCTGGAAACTTCAACTGGCGTTCTACTTGGTTCCAACCATGGCCTATGCCGCCATGTTCCTCGGCCAGAGTTTCCCTAAATCAGAAGCGGCGGCAAAAGGCGCGAGCATGGCGGAGATGTTTAAAGACGTAGGCATCTTGGGCGCATTGGTGGCTTGCAGTTTGATCGCCCTGTTCCTTGGTGGGACCCTACCATTGATCATTCCTACGATGGCTCCGGCGCTGGCTGAGCAGATCGGTTACGGCGTCGGTGGAGCCCTCGTCATCATCGTCGCTCTCCTGACCCGATTCTCTTTCGGCTCGATCCTCCTCTTTGTCCTCTTCATCACTCACGCGCTGGTTGGTTCCGTAGAACTCGGCACCGACAGCTGGATTGAAAGCATCACTGGCAGTCTCTTCTCGGATCCGGCGAAGGGAAAAATGCTCTTCATCTGGACCTGTTCGATCATGTTCGGGCTGCGTTTTTGCGCCCACTTTATTGAATCCAAACTGAAGGTTTCTCCTGTCGGTTTGCTTCTGATTTCCTCGATCGTCGCGTTCTGCGGGCTGACGCTTGCCACCTCGATGCAAACCTTAACGGCCGCTTTCCTTGCTCTTGGACTCTACGCTCTGGGCAAGACTTTCTTCTGGCCAACAATGCTCGCCGTTGTTGGGGACCGATTCCCACGCTCCGGAGCCGTTGCGATGTCCATCATGGGTGGAATCGGCATGCTCTCGGTCGGTTTGATGGGTGGCCCCGGGTTGGGCTACTCCAAAGACCGCTACACTGCGGAAGCACTCCAAACGGCTAATCCGGGCGTGTATGAAAGCGCAAAATCCAGCAAGGAATCAAAATTTGTGTTCCTGAAAGCTGTCAATCCGGTGGATGGAGCCAAGTTGGTGAGCGCCAAGAAATCGGTTGAAGCTGGGACCGCCGATGAAGCGCAAACAGCCATTGTGGCAGCGAACAAGACTGGAGATCGTAAGACGCTGAAAGCGGATGCTTTCATTCCGCTCACCATGGCGGGCATCTACTTGTTGCTCCTGATCTACTTTAAGACGATTGGCGGTTACAAAGCCGTCCGTATCGACGAGGACGCATCCGACGCCAAGCTACCGGCTCACGTCTAAGGGTTTTTCCGAATAACCAATTGAAGTGGGCCAGGGTGCAAACCCTGGCCCTCTTTTTTGCCCGTTTGCCCGTTTGCCCGTTTGCCCGGATCGAGCCCATAGCGGCCATCGAGGGTCCATAGGGTCCATTTCCGGCGGAAGCCATATGGACCTTATGGACCTTATGGACCTTATGGACCTTATGGACGCGCCTAACCGCCTTCAAGCAGGCCGATGCGGCCTACAAGCGAGAGATCGCCCTCCAACAGGAGCAGATCCGGATTCCATGGGCGCGTCTCGCAGCGTTAGAGCAGATGGAAAATCACTCAGCATCTGGTGATGTCGGAGCTTCAGATTGTGGCCAACACAACATCCGCCAAGGATACAGCGCCTGTTGAGTAAGCCGGCGACGAGGCGCAAACTCCGGGTTCGGGTAGAGGCAGATGCGGTTTTCTGGCAGGATTGCCGGAGGGTCCATACCGTCCATACCGTCCATAGGGCCGCACATGGACTGGTTTACAACATTGCCGGCGCTGCCCTCAACGTGAACAAATCCATCAGCGGCACGGGCACGCTGAGCGTGACCGGCAATCAGGCGGTGAATTTCGCGTCCGGCACAGTCATCACGACCACAGGCTCGCAAACCTATTCCGCCACCGCGACCACCGCGCGGTATTACGGCTTCAATCTGACGGATAGCGCCACCGGGACCGTCACTCTCGGCAACTTCTCTGGCAAGAGCTTCACCGGGCCAGACCTACTTTGAGGCTTGGTCGCCCTTCGATCATAGGCCGCCCGTCTGCGGGGGATGGGATCTGTGGTTAAAGGAATCTCCTCCACACGGGCTCCGCGACTGCCCATGAGAGCCCGCACAGGCCCCCGAATCTCGGCTTTCGACTGGATTTCCTCTTAATTTCCCCCATTTTGTTGTTTGTATGACAACATCGCTTTTGTCTCCCAAATTCCAGGTGGTCATCCCGAAGAAGATTCGCAAATCGCTTAATCTCAAACCCGGCCAACGGCTTGAATTCACTGAAAAAGACGGTCACATCGAGATCCGGCCGATCCTCACTGCCGAGCAGCTTATCGGGTTCCTCCAAGGGAAAACCAAGCTGGCATTTGAGCGCGAAAAACACGATCGACCGCTATGAAACCGGTTTGCCTCGACAGCTCCGGTTGGATCGAAATTGCGGTGGGAGGCACCAACGCGAAAGCTTTCGCCAAAGCCCTAAACTCCCCAACACTCATTGTTTCCGCGATTACCATCTATGAAATTGCCAGATACACGACTCGTGAGGCCGGAGGATTGGCCGCCCA
>JAYVTN010000307.1:0-3288 GCA_043788785.1 Spartobacteria bacterium
CCCCCAGAACCCGAGTTGGTGAAAGATCCGTCTCCCGCGCCGCCCGTACCGACGCCCGAGCCCCGGGAAACCCCGGCTCCCAGTGATATCGTGACTCCCAAAGCGACCCCGGAACCCACCCCTATCCCCGCGACCCCGAAACCGGCAACGCCAAAGCCAGCGACCCCAAAACCCGCGACGCCAAAACCGATCGCTCCAAAGCCCGCGACGCCAAAACCCGCTCCCAAAGCCACTCCAAAGCCTGCTCCGAAAGCCACTCCAAAACCGGGCACCCCCAAGCCCAAGCCTGAGGGCACGCCGAAGCCGAAGGCCGCCGATACCGTATCCAACGCCACACCGGGTCCGGGGCAGGACGCGGGTAAATCCGAGAAATCCGGCACCAAGGCATCCGGCACTGGCAATTTATCCGCTAAAACCGGTGGCAACGGAACGAGTTCCGGGACGGGTAAAGGCACCGGTAAAACAGGCGGAGGCGGCGCGACCAGCTCCGAGTTCGGCTGGTATCATGAAATGTTGCAATCCCGCTTCGAGAGCCAATGGATCCAACCGACCTCCATCATTCGCTCGGCTACCGATTTTGTGACAACCTTGAAGATCAAGATTTCCAAGGACGGCTCGATTGTGAGTCGGGAGATTCTCCACTCCTCGGGCGACACGATCATGGACGAATCGGTGCTCTCGGGAGCCATGAAGGTAAAGCAGATCGACCCGCTCCCTGCGGGCTTGGGAGGCGAGTTTTACGAGGTGAACATCAACTTCAAGCTCGACCAAGGCCAATAGCCCCCACCGTGCCACCGTGCCACCGTGCCACCGTGCCACCGTGCCACCGTGCCGCCGTGCCGCCGTGCCGCCGTGCCGCCGTGCCGCCGTGCCGCCGTGCCGACCCGTGCGGCCGTCCGACCCGTCCGACCCGTCCGACCCGTCCGACCCGTCCGACCCTACGCCCCCCCGAACCACCCCAGCTTCTGGGGCGCCAAGTTGAGGTTGATCTGCTTGGTCTCCAAGTAGGCATCCAGCCCAAAGGTCCCCAACTCCCGCCCGATCCCGCTCTGCTTGTACCCGCCCCACGGCGCCTCGCTAAAGGTCGGGTGATACGTGTTGCACCACGTGATGCCCGCTCGCAACCGCTTCAATACCCGTAGCCCCTTGGCGACATCCCGGGTGAAAACCCCCGCCGCCAACCCATACACGGTGTCGTTGGCCATCTGTACCGCTTCCTCCTCACCTTCAAAGAGTTGCACCACCAGGACCGGCCCGAAAATCTCCTCTTGAACGATGCGCATGGTCGGTTTGGTGGAGATAAATATCGTGGGCGCGACAAAATTGCCTCGCGCCAAGTCGCCCTCCATCAATCGTTTGCCACCGGTGAGAACCTCGGCACCCTCTTGCTTGCCCGTCTCGATGTACCCGAGCACCCGTTCCATATGGGCCCGGGTGATCAAGGGACCCATTTCAGTGCCCTTTGCCGCGCCGTCTCCGACCACAATCTTGGAAGTTGCCTCTTGGAGCCGCGGCAGGAATCGATGGGCCAATTTGCGCTCCAGCAATAACCGGGACCCTGCGCTGCAAACCTGGCCTTGCCCGGCGTAAATGGCGAAAAGCGCATACTCTAGGGCTATTTCGAAGTCCGCATCATCGAAAACAATGTTCGGGGACTTTCCTCCGAGTTCGAGGGTCACCTTTTTGATATTGCTGGTGGCGTCCTGCATGATCTTGCGACCGGTGACCGTACCGCCGGTAAAAGCCACCTTGTCCACGAGCATGCTGGCAGCAAGGGTGTGCCCGACGGTCGGGCCAGGACCCATGAGCAACTGCGCCGCACCGGGGGGGAAACCGACCTCGGCCATCAGCTCAAAGAGCCGGATCGCCGTGAGCGGCGTGGGCTCGGCGACTTTCAAGATACAGCAATTTCCCGCAGCCAACCCCGGGGCCAATTTCCAGGCCGCCATCAGCAGCGGATAGTTCCACGGGATAATCTGGGCGCACACTCCGATTGGCTCGCGCACCACCATACTCTGGATAGAGGGATCAGGGACTTGGAAGGTCTGCCCTAAAGGCTTGGTCACCAACCCCGCGTAATAGCGGAAACAACCCGCTGCGTCGGTCACATCCGAGAGCGCTTCGCGCAAGGGTTTCCCGTTATTGCGCGTCTCGATGCGACCGAGTTCTTCGGTATGGGCATCCAAGGTGTCAGCAAGCTTGTAGAGCAGGGCGGCCCGTTCGACAGCCGTGGTTTGCCCCCACGGCCCGTGATCGAAGCTGTCCCGGGCGAACTTGATCGCTTTCTGGGCGTCGGCAGGACCCCCATCGGCCACTACCGCGATCACCTCGTTGTTTGCCGGGTTCACAATTTCCCGGGTAGCTCCTTCCAGAGCCTCTACCCACTCACCGCCAATGAACATGCGTCCAGTCTCCATGGGAGACTATGGTCCCATTTACCCGCCTTTTCAACGTCCAGCCCCCGGATGGCCGTCCTCAGCCGACCTCCGGCATGCCCGTTTGCCCCTCTACACTCTGGCGAACCCGCCCGGTCTCCATGTCGCATTCCCATAGTATCACCACTTTCCATCCCAGCTCCCGGAGCGCTTTCTCATTGCGTCCATCCCGGGCGCGGTTGCCCTCCAGCTTCGCACGCCACCATTCAGTGCGGGTCTTGGGGAGCCGGTAGATCTTGCAGCCGTGGCGCGCGTGCCAGAAGCAACCGTGCACAAATACCACCAGACGATGGCGGGGCAGCACGATATCAGGCCGCCCGGGCAGACGCCGGTTCCAAGGCCCATTGACGGTAAACCGGAACCCCTCGCGCCAGAGCGCCGAGCGCACCGTTCGTTCCGGCTTGGTATCCTTGCTGCGGATCCGCGCCATGACCTGGCTACGTTTCTCCCGGCTCCAAATATCCACCATAGCCCCGACAAGACCCTGGAATCCCCAAGGACGCAAATCCTCTACCCCATCCATTCCATTAGCCCGCGCTATTCGCGTTATACCATCCACACAGCCCAGCGTCCCCGCCCAGCGTCCTAAATCCAGCAGTGAGAGGCGCGGGGCCGACCGGCCCCGAACCCAGCCCCCCACCCGACCCAACGGGCCCCATCTCCCCTGATAAAGTGGCAGACACGAATGGCACTAAGTTAAGGGCGATTTAGGATAAAAAAGCTCGCAGAATCGGCAACACTCTGTTAACTATGCGAACGCCCCAAACCACCCCTTTCTTCAAGGAATTCGGCCGCTTGCTTTTCGGTCGCCAAGCCGTTCGGAGCGCCATCTCCAAACTCCAAGGGCTGGAGA
>JAYVTN010000308.1:0-1687 GCA_043788785.1 Spartobacteria bacterium
CAAGCCGATCTTAAACTGGCTGCGGTCCTCCAGCAGGGCGGAGAATCCATCAACGCCGGTGCGAGGGAAAAGGTAGGGCACTTCTGCCGGAAGCGACGCCAGCGTCGAACGAAAGGCATAGGCCAACTCCATAGACTCGATTGCCACATCATGCTCGGGATCTGGGTGGCCGCTCCAGGCATTGAGAACGCGATCGACCCCACGGATTCCCTTCAGCAACCCCATGAGGGCAGGCTGCACCTTGAGAGTCACCGAGGATGCCACGGCGCCGAGCTGGGGCAAATAGCGGGCGAACTGAATCGTGTCGCCCAATCCGTGCGTGCAGGAGACCAACACGTGTCGGCCTTGGAAGGGACTCCCGTCCCATATCAAGTGATACATTCCGGGCCGGACCGTGCCCGAGCGCCTGGGTTGTTCTATGCGGTCGGTGAAACCCCACGCCTGTTCATAATCCCCGCGCAACATCGCGCGCTGCCAAATACCTCCAGAATTGCCTCCTGCCATACCCACTCCCCGACGCGACCGCACTTTGAAACCCTTACCGGTTATCCGTAAAAACTCCAGCCGATCCATCTAGCCATGAGGGCGGTGTGCATACCATGGGTTCAAGCACATCCGAAGCCGCAGGCATCCAATTGGTGCTGTCCTCAGCAAACGCGGCAAACACACCGAAATTGATTCGAGACAGGGAGGATCCGTCGTTGTCCGGGTCAACAGCGTCGAGAACCATCTGGGAAACCCGCGAGGACACGTTCGCCATCTGGGTGCCCGACTGGTTGGCCCGCCATTGGCTAGCAACACTCAAGCATGCGGCCAGGCAAGCTGCTGCTGACAGGACAATCTTGGTTTTCTGCCACGCGGCCATCGGCGGTCTGGCATCAATGAGCCTTTGGCGTTGTTCATTGGATAAGGCGATCAGCGATCCCCCGTCTTCCAGTTCGAACCCTTCCTCCAGCATTTGGCTCACTTCGAGCATCTCATACACATCGTTCCGGCAAGATTCGGAGACCGCGAGCATCGACTCCACATAGAGCCGCTCCTCGGGCAAGAGCTCGTTTAGAGCGTAATCGCTTAGGTCTTGGTCACTCAGACGTCCTCTCATTTCATGCAACTCCCTTCCTAAGGTAGATGATTTTCTCGTCTTTCTGGTCGCGCTCCATCTTGCCACGCAAATTCCGCATAGCTGCGTTAAGCAGGAACCCTACATTACCCGCACTAAGGCCAGTGATCTCACTGATTTCCTGGTAGGAGTGATGGTGGTGGAAGCGCAGGCGAACGACTTCCTGCTGGTTGACTGGCAACTCAGTGACCAACTCCATGAGGCGTGTCACTCGTTCCTTGCGTTCAAGCTCCATGGACGGGGTCAACCCATCGCAGCGCTTTTGCTCAAATTCCTGGGAATCAATGTACACGTAGCGCTCCTCTTTTTTGAGGGATTTGAGTGCGCAATTGCGACAAACCGTGAAAAGCCATTGGGAAAGGTGCCCCTCAATATCGGCCTGCTCTTGCTTGTGCAGGCGGAGGAAGGTCTCTTGGACGACGTCCCGGGCCCGCTCGATTTCCCCCACGATGCTCATAGCGTACTGGAGCAATGGGCGCTCGTAGCGTTCCAACGCGGTTTGAACCCAAGCCGCTTTACGTTTTTGTTTTCCAAACATGGTTCTGGGGGTTCTGGGGGTTCTGGGGG
>JAYVTN010000309.1:0-3446 GCA_043788785.1 Spartobacteria bacterium
GTTGGCGCGCCCCAAGGGACCCAAGGGACCTAAACGATTTTTGTCGCGGGGGGGCCGTCACAGCGCGATCCCGTGCGAAAAAGCTCCTAATTCGGGCCCAATTACCTCATTAGATAAAGGTATCTGCCTGCCCTCAACCCTCATCCCCTTACATCGTGCCCACTAAAATTTCCGCTTGGCTTCCGATTGCCCTCGTCCTTAGTCCCCTGTCCCTGTTCGCCGAAGAAAAGCCGAAGATGTTCGAGCTGATGGATTACGGGCGGTTCATGTCGGCCTCGTACAACAACGCGGAGGGCAAGAATGCCTTCAGCGGTTCGGGATGCGTGACCAGCAAGGGCATAGCCATCAAACTGGGGCCGGGAACCGAGGCAACGATGCTTTTCGACACCGACCTGTTGCGGATGTCGGGCGGCTGGACTGGCGGCTTCATCAACCTAAAGGGAGTCATTTTTGATGGCAGCCACGCCACCAACCCAACGCCCGCCAAAGGCGCTTCGATCGTGTTTCAGACCAACCCGGTCCCGGGCTGGACCATCGACAACCAGAACGCCGATCCGCGCAAAGCCAACACCGGGCCAGAAGCCGCCTCGATTCCCTTCGGTCCTCTGCCCAAGGAGATGGCCAAGTACCAAGGCCTGTACCTGCACGGGGACCGGGTGGTGCTCGCCTATACCGTCGGGGGCGCGCCCTTGCTCGAACTTCCCGGTATGGAGACCGCCGAGGGTCAAACCCTGCTGACCCGCACGTTTAACGTCAACGGCTCAGGCTCCCATACCGCCTCCCTTTTGGCTGCGGACGGCTTGGAAGCCGCCTCGCTCCAAATCGCGGACGGGTTCTCAATCGTTTCGGCAAAGAACGATCCCAAAGAGCCGGATTCCCGCCTTTTCATAGGAGTCATAGGAGCGCCTGCGGCAGCAAAATGGGCAACCATAGACGGGGCGGCCAGGTTGCAGTTGCCGACGTTCACAGGCAAAGAACGTTTCAAGGTGGTCTATTGGCGAGCCACCGCGGCGGACCTGCCCCGATTCGCGGCAGCCCTCAAGAAGGCTGCCAGAGTCGAAGAACTGGCTGCCTACACCAAGGGCGGGCCTGCCCATTGGCCCGAGTCTGTGGTGACCCAGGGCCAGTCCAAAGCCCAGCCCAACGATCCCTATGTCGTGGACTCCATCGTCCCGCCCTCGGATAACCCTTACAAATCGTGGATCCGCTTCGGCGGCTTTGACTTTCTCAACGATGGCCGGGCGGCCTTCACCACCTGGAGCGGGGATGTATGGATCGCCAGCGGCTTGGATCAAAAACTCGAGAAGGTCTCTTGGCGACGGTTCGCCACCGGGCTTTTCCAACCCTTGGGTTTGAAGGTATCCGGCGGCCAGATCTATGTGCTGGGCCGCGACCAGATCACCCGGTTGGTGGATCTCAATGGCGACGGGGAAGCCGACTTTTACGAGAACTTCAACAACGACGTCCAAGTCACCCCCAATTTCCACGAGTTCGCCTTGGATCTTCAAACCGATCCGGCCGGGAATTTCTACTTCGCCAAGGGCGGCACGGTGAGGCCCGGCGGCCGTGGCTGGGAACCGATCGGCACCCACAATGGCACCATGCTCAAGGTCTCCAAGGACGGCCAGAAGCTGGAAGTCTACGCCACAGGCCTGCGCGCCCCCAACGGGATGGGGATTAGCCCCACGGGCGTAATCACTTGCGGCGACAACCAAGGCTCCTGGGTGCCCGCCTGCTACCTGCACCAGGTCAAACCCAATGATTTCCTCAGTGTCCCCACCCTCTCGCACCGGGAACAAGAGCCAACCGCCCATGGAACCCACCTGTGTTATTTCCCCATGGACGTGGATAACTCCAGCGGCGCGCAGGTCACCGTGCCCAACGACAAGTGGGGCCCCTTCAAGGACCGCTTGCTCCACCTCAGCTACGGCCAGGCATGCATGTATCTCGTCATGGACGAGACGGTCGAGGGCGTCTCCCAAGCCGGGGTTGTTAAGTTTCCCGTGACATTCACCACCGGAGTCATGCGCGCCCGCTTCAATCCCATTGACGGCCAGCTCTATGTGGCCGGCCTTCGGGGGTGGCAAACCAAGGGCACCAATGAGGCTGGTTTCTACCGGGTCCGGTATACGGGCAAACCCATCACCATCCAGACGGCCCTGAAGGTGAGCAACAAGGGAATCCGGATCGGGTTCAGCAATCCGGTGGATCCGACGACTGCGGGCAATGCCGACAACTACTCCATCGAGCAGTACAATTACCAATGGACCTCCGCATATGGTTCCCCGGATTTCAAGGTCAGCGACCCCAAACAGCAGGGCCGGGATCCGGTGGAGATCAAATCGGTCGCATTAGCCCCCGACGGCAAGAGTGTGTTCCTGAGCGTTGCGGGCCTCTGCCCGGTAGACCAGATGCGGATCAAGATGAACATCAAGGGAGCCGATGGCACCGAGCTGCCCAGCCTGATCACCAACACGATCAACGCGGTGGGCAAGGAATAGGGCCGTGCGGGTTTAATTCCGGCACGCTCACCCGGGGGAACCATTTCCACTTTTAGATTGATGCGTACTCTGCTGCTAGGCTCCTTCCTCGCGGCTTCGGTGGCTTGGGGAGCGACAGACACGGCTCCCACGCCAGCTGTCTCCCAGAAACCGGCAAGCGGCCTGGTCCTCACGTTTCGGGCCGGAGACCAAACCGACGTGCGCGCCAGTCGCCTGGTCGCGCTCCATGTACCCAAGGGCCAACCACCGACCCCTTTCCTACCGCCGGGCCCTTTCAATGCGACGTGGGAAGGCGACCTCACGGTTCCCCTCCGTTCCAAGGTAAGCTTCCAGGCCATGGCCACTGGCGCTTTCAAGATGAGCCTCAACGGGACCCCAGTCTTCGACCACCCCTCAGACCCGGGTCTTTGGCAGGAATCGCACAGCTTCCAACTCAACAAAGGCGCCAACCGGCTCGTCGTGGAATTCAAATCCGATGGGAGCGCGGACACGACCGTGCGTCTCAATTGGTCTTCGAGCGAGTTCCCCTCCGAGCCGGTGTCGCCAATGCTTTTCAGCCATGACCCGACCGGGAAACCGCTCCAGGATGCAAACCGGATTCGGGAAGGCCGCTTGCTTTTTGCCCAGCTCCGTTGCACGGCCTGCCATGCCGCCCCGGATCTGCTCGGCGCCGTGCCTAAGAATCAAGCGATGCCCGAGTTGGCCCAGGACGCCCCCGTTTTCAACGAGCTCGGCGCGAAGTTCAATCCCACGTGGGTCGCTCATTGGATCAATGACCCCCACCGGATCCGGCCCGGCACTCTCATGCCACGGCTCTTCCATTCCCCCGGAATGGATCCGCGTGCGGCAGATATCGCGGCTTTTCTCTGCCCGCCTGGCGCGGCCGAGCCGGTCAATCCGTTTGCCGACCGGGCGCCGGCCGGGGCGAGGGCCTTTGCTGCTTTG
>JAYVTN010000310.1:0-9224 GCA_043788785.1 Spartobacteria bacterium
GCAGCTGTTGTTTAGTGTTCGCACCCAAATAAACACAAGCTTGTACCGGTGGCGGTTCGCAACGTACCAGCGCCCCGCAGTCGTCGGTCGCTAACGGCCTTCCACAGCGAGGCTTGCGACAAACTCCGCGAAGGAACCCGCGATTGGTGACAGGTTGGCAGCCTCTGGACTGCCTTCGTCCTCCTCGTGATCCCAGAAATAAACTTGTCCGGGGTTTGGCCCGCCCAACTTGAGCACGATGAGATTGCCAAAGGAATCAGTGGCGATGGGAACGTGCCCGGGCGGCAACTGGTCTTGGTAGGATTCCCAGGTCCGTTTGAGACTTCCGATGCGCCCGCCATGGAGGGCAAAGAAATAGTCGAGCAACCCCTCTTCGCTGCCGCCGTTTGTGGTGGCCAGTCGAAAGAGACGCTCGCGAGGGCGGCCTCCGTTGTCACTCTTCAAAAACAATTGGTAGTTAACAGGCAAGCTCCCTTCGACCAGGTCTTCAAACGCCACAATCTCGGGATCGCCAGGCCGTTCGTGGGTAAGATGGGTGATGATGATCATGGTTGGTAGAAGTCGGGCGCAAATGCCTGCCCCTCCCCGCAGGTTAGACACCACTAGGGATACTTGACAAACACTGACCGAAACCCTTCTGGCTGCTTCTGGTCTCGTCCGCGTGACAGTGCCAAAGAGATTCAAGAGTTGCTGGCCGGTGAGGATGGGCTCGTTCTCTTTCGCGGCCAATGGATTGAAGTCGATCGCGAGAAACTCCAGGAAGCCCTCCAGCACTGGAAATCGCTCGCGACCCAGGAGGGTGTCTCCTTTATCGAGGGCATGCGTTTGTTGGCCGGGGCACCCGCCCGTTTGGGAGATGCCGACGAGACGGGACTGATCGCGAATGGACCTTCGCCCAAGCCGGAGAGCACCTTCAAGAGACGCTGCGCCGGCTCACGACACCCGAAATCGCGCTGCCGCCGACATCCCTGCGCGCTACGCTCCGGCCGTATCAAGCGCGCGGGCTCGACTGGCTGTGGTTCTGCGCACGGGCAGGCCTGGGCGCCTGTCTGGCCGATGACATGGGCTTGGGCAAAACCATCCAGGTCCTCGCCGGCTTGCTCCGCAGACAAGAGCTAATGCCTGACGCTCCAGCGAGTCTGTTGATCGTCCCGGCCGTATGCGCACTTCCAACATGGCTGAGCGCGTCAACCAGGAACTCAAGCGCCGTACCCGTGTGGTCCGCGTCTTCCCAAACTCTAAATCCCTACTACGTCTGGTCTCGGCTATCCTCAGCGAGCTTAGCGAAGACTGGGAAACTTCTCCACGTCCCTACCTCACAATGAACCAGCTTTCCCAACCCGTCCCCGCATAACCCGCCCCCTGTCACACCCTATTTTACAGAAAAAAAGTTGTGCGGCCGGTGTGCCTGTTACTCTGTAATTCGAAACACCTGGGCCTCGCACCGCTTGAGCTTTTAGCCTTCAGCTTTTGCTCAAGAGCGCTCCGACCACTGCCGCCCGATGGCAATTGTCTCCTCCCACCATGGCGTTGGCCGTGATTCCTGAAGAGCGGTCCCCCGCATACTTCCACGCCATATACAACGAGGCCGCGAACGCGTCTTCGATATAGCACGCCGCGCTCAACCGGCTCCCGATCACCACCAGATCCGGTTCTCCGAGCCACGCCTCCAGCTTGCGCCGGGAGATCCAGTCCGTCCCGGATGCCAAAATCGCTTCCCGTACGGGTTGCCCCTCTCCGATCGCAAAAAGCATCCTGACAAAAGCGTCGGCTGCCTTGAGCACGCCCGGGCTTCCATGACTGAAGCCCACATGTTCACGCACGATTGCACGCACCCCCGCGAGATTCATTGTCCCAAGCACTCCAAAAAGGGCCGGCACAGCCACCAGTCCCCCAATATGGATATCCTCGCCCCCACAAGATTCGGGCTTTTCTCCGCGTGCGTACTTGGTGAAGAACTCCCGATGATACTCTTCCACATATGTATCGCGATGTTTGCCCGGAGTCCGCATGAACCGGATGTAGCG
Organism: Spartobacteria bacterium; assembly: GCA_043788785.1. GTDB lineage: Bacteria > Verrucomicrobiota > Verrucomicrobiia > Chthoniobacterales > Chthoniobacteraceae > CAIURC01. The sequence goes on from JAYVTN010000310.1 coordinate 2,028, forward strand.
CTGCAGCCAATGATGGAGGTCATAATGGCCCAGCTCCTGGATCATACACACGAGTTCTTTGCCGAGTTGGTAATTGAGCGTGTTTTCGCCTTTATCTAAAAACTGGTGGTAATGAATGCCGCGCTGGCCCCAGTACTGGGCTTGATCGTGCAAAATTTCCCCCCGCTCATTGAGGGCCGTATAGCTCGAGCGCCATAAGATGCTATCGGGGTGAGGGTGTTTGGGTGCCTTCAACTCATCGACCCTGCCATAATCGCGCACCAAGGCTGCACGGTCATAATACCAATGCACGGGCATCGCTAGCGCATCTGCATAAAGGGCGCCCTGCCACGCCCACAACCGGTCAGTGATCATGCAACAAGTCTCCGGGAGGTCTGGAATACAAGCAAGTGCGCCCGACGGCGTGGACGTGGGTACTGCGGGCTCCCGACAGCGCCGGGCGTGGTACGCGAGAGCTCCCAAGAGGCATGACTCACTCCATGCCTGGCCCACTGGCTTGGAAATTGACGAATTCGTCTATCCGGTCCAGTTTTCCCAGAGCCGCATGAGCAATCCTTCTGATTCCATTTTATTCCGAGGCGAGCGCGTTGGGACGATCTGGCGCAAGTCTCGTCTAGCGGCTAGACTTCTGCTCCAAGCGAAATCCAGGAAACTTTCCCCGAAGAGAGCCAACCTTGCCCTCCTGCTCTCACAGGACAAAAGCATTTCAAATCGACTGATCCAGCACGGACTGGATTGGCTCAAAGGACAGGCGGCACGGAATACCCGCAAGAATGACCCTCTTACGACTTGATTGGGATACGCCAGCAGGCCAAACGCTCCGAGATCTGTGTCTGGCCATAACGCACCCGACCACGCTCACGCTTTTCGGCTCGGCTCCGTTACAGATGATGGTGGACAGGGCGCTGCTGAGTGAGGACGTCGACGTGTTCTCAACCACTGATTTGGAGGCTGTGGTGCAAGCTAATCACCTCGGCGTGGGCCAACGGAAGGTGGGAATTCAAGTTTGCCACGAACTCAATTTTCGCACGACCTCCCGCTGGCGCTCCCGGACCCGAGTTGAAAAACTCGAGCTTTGCGAGCTGGTGTTTCCCGACCCTATCGACATTTTGATTGGCAAGTTGCATAGGCTCGAAGCCAAAGATCTCGAAGCCTTCCATGTGGTGATCAAAAAAACCGGCCATCCCACAGAGTCCGAGTTGCTCGAAGAACTGCAGGTATCGGTTGATCTATTCAGACCCAATTTCGACGAAGAAAATTCGACCGACTTGAACGTAACCACAAGGATTCTGTGGGAAGAGGTTTACGGGCGCTCAATCGACGTTCGAGCGGAAATCATTGTTCCCGCACTAAGATTGCGGAGGCTCGGGTATGGTCATGATATTCATGCCGACAACTTTTTGGAAAGCTTGCGCGCTTTGGGAGAGCAACGGAAAACTCCCTGAATGCTTGCACCGCTAGCACCTCCGTGCAATTCCTGCAATCCCCAGGCAGCGGACGCAGTTCCCAGTCCTCGCGCTCAAATGGGCCAGGATTCACCCACCAAATTTTCGTCCCGCGTGGTTGCCCCGTCTCGGGGCATGGAGATCCGTGGTTTTGCATAGCATCCAATGGGTGCGGATCAGCCTTGGTGTGAGAAATCTCTGCCGCCCACCGGCTCCAAATTCTTTTCCATAATCTGCTGACCCGTAAGCGAACACCACCCGGTCGGACGGAAGCCAGCTTGCAGGTAGATGGCCGTGGCCCGTCCATGGTTAGGATCCACCCGAAGCATGATAGATTTCACCCCTGCCGTTTGGCACCAGTCGAGTGCATGGTTAATGGCGTGCCTTGCCAAGCCCCGCCCAGTGTGTGCTTCTGAAATGAACACCCCAAAGGCTGGCCGCTGGTACCCTTCATCAAAGCCTCGTAGCATGAAGAAGCCGATGAGCTGTTCACCTTCCTTGAAACCCCACCAACGGTCCTCGCTGCGCTTCTTGATCGAATGAACCAGTGAATCCGCCCGTGAACGGAAGTTGATGGCAAATTTAAGATACTCGTCGGTTGCCTCCACCAGCAGTTTGCGCATGACGGGTGCATCACGGGGCGCGAGCTCAACAATTTTGGGTTCGATGGCCATATCACGAGGCGATCAACCCGCAGTTTTGACGGGTGTCCAGAATTTGCGACTGGAATTGACGCGGCTCCTACCAACAACACCTCCCGCTCATCCCGGCAATCCTGTTAAAGAAATCGCGGTCCGGACTCAACGGCTCTGGCGCAGATCGTGGTTGCGATAGGCTTCAATAAGCTGCTCGAGGTGCAGGATCGCCTCACGGATGTCCCGGCCCCGCTGGCTGTCGGCGACGCGCTTTGGCTCAGCCCACTGTCGGATCTGGGTGATCGAGGGAACGATATCGCCCCCGTCTTGGATGGCAGCGTCCACGGACTCGAAATGATGATGGCGGGCAAGGAACGTCCCATGCGGCTCGAGCACCAATGTATAGCCGTGGTCCCCATACGCTTCAGAGAAGGCGCCATCGATGGTGATGGCCTTGCCACTGCGCTTGAGTGGGGACTCCCCTTTCTCCACCTTGACCGGCACGTGTCCGTTGACAATGAGCCCCTCGTCCGGATCGACCCCGAACTCGGCTAGGATTCGCTCGCAGAACCATGCCTCGTGGATCAGGCGGAAGTACGGGTTCTTGGTTTCTTTATGGGGACGCGGGTCGTCGATGAGGTCGCGTTCCAAGGTCGTGATACGATCCTTCCCGAACAAGGGCGATTGTGGGCCGCTCCAAAGATACCAAAGCAGATCCACGTCGTCGGCGTTCGGTTTCTCCACCAACCCGTAAACCACGGTCTCGATCGCATCAAACAGGGCCCGTCCCCGGTACTCCTTGCCGCCGATAATCATTGGCAGGAAATCCCCGGCTTCATCCACCGGGACGCACCCATGAAAGATCAGGTTTTCTTCCCGGCACAAATACATGGCACCTTGATTGACCATCCAAACCATCTGGCGCCACAGGATGCGGCTGGCAAGGAAGGAGCCACGGATCCGCTCCAGACAGAGCTGCTCCTCCGCAGTAAGTATGTACGGATTTGCCGGGTCAATGGTCGGGAAATGGTTGTCGGCTAATACGTAGCGTATCCCGTCTAATTCGATGGTGCCGTCCGCGCGATTGATCCGGTGGAGAAGCCGGCGGCTATCCATGGCCCATTCGGGGTGGCGCTCGATCATTTGGCCCTCCAGCTTGAACTGCATCACGGCCACCGCCTTCTGCATCCTGGCGATGGTAAGCATTTCACGCATCCCGCCTTCTTTGGGCATGAAACGTTCCGCAGGGTCATCCCCATAGATTTTCCGTACCAAGACCTCTAAAGGCTGAACCGGGATCCCGTATCCTTCCTCCAACTGGGTCAACCGCCTGTAGCGCAAGGAGACACGGACGACGTTGCAGATGAGGGCTTCACTGCCCAGGCATGCGCCCAGCCAAGCCATGTCATGATTGCCCCACACGAAGCCCACGTTGGGCTGTTGCATGAGGTAATCGACCACTTTGTCGCCCCGCGGCCCGCGATCCCAGCAGTCCCCGGCGATGATGAGCTCTTCAATCGCCAAATTGCGGATCATGCGTCCGATCAGGTGGATGAGGTGCAGGACGCGCCCTCTACGAACGAGTTCATCCACGATGGCTTCAATGTAAACCCGTTCACGCTCCGTGGAGGGTTCGTGGAGGATTTCTCCAATCAGCTCCCGGTATTCACTCGGGAACACCCGGGTCGCGTGTTTGAGGCTGCGCCGGGCCGCAAGCACACGGACTACATCAAAGAGGTGGTGAAGGGTGCGTCCGGCATACGCCTTTTGCTGCTGGGGGTCGCGCATGGTTCGCTCCAAGCGCTCAATGACCTCCGCCGGATAGAAAATCAGAGTCAGGAACTCCTTGAAATCGTCCTCGGACATCCGGTCCCTGAGTAACCGTTCCACCAACGGGCGTAGGGTACCGGAAGCATTGTTGATGACATGGCGCAGTTTCTTGTCCTCCCCATGGATGTCGCTGATGACATGGATGGTGCCTTTGGGAAGGGTCAGTTCCGCGCTGAAACGGGCAATCTCGGCAACCGCGAAATCGATGTTGGGCACCTCCCTCGAAAGGGGGCGTAGGGTAGCCAGTTCGTAGTCACGCCGCTGGACGAGATCGTGGTGGGGGGGATTCATCGGCAAGCACTGTGGAAAACTGGTTGCAACCTGACCAGACAAAGCGATGGGAACGGCCGCATTTACGGGTGGACGCACAGATTAGACTTGTGGGGTACATATGCCCTTGGCCTCTCAAGCGCTTTGCCACAAAGCGAAATGCCGCCAGAACCCACCCCAGCCCCAAACATTATTCGCCTCTGGGAACGGACAGCCACCGTTCCCTTGGGCCAATACGGCGTCGAACAGGTCGCGCTGCCATCCCCATAGACCAAGCTCAGCGACCGCAGGAGCGGGAAAGGGTTGAGTTGTTGAGAAACCGGACTTGGGCTTGGGGCGCTGTCGGACTGAAGTCCTATCTTCCCGTTATAACTGCCGGTCGAGCATCAGAAGAATTGCGTCGATTCCTCTGGAAACCTGGGGTTGAGGGCGGAGGCAACTATTTGTCGCCTCTATCAGATCGGCGTCTGACACTGATCCGTCGGCCAAAGCTCGTTTGACAGCATCTCGGAACTGAAGGTCAGTTTCGTACCGGCTCACGACGTCATTGGGGCAGTGTGTCACCTCAAGGGAGTATATCTGCAATGTTGGGAACAATTTGGATCTGGTGGAGACTGTGGACCCCTTACAGCTCCCGGCCTGCGGATACCGCACCAGGGCCCCACACCCAATCCCCGCACCAGTCCTGCCAAACCCGCAACTCATCGCGTTAGGACGCGGGGCGCGACCCAGGTCGTCCAATCATTGGCGGGATCGGCGAGCGCATCCACGGCGAGTGTGATGTCCACTTCCCGACCCCGCCACCCGGTGAGGTCCAACTCGGTGTCGAAGCGTTCGCCTCCACGCAAATCACGCCTCAGCAGCTCCTTGCCGGCCACCTCCACTAGGAAACGCGCCCCGTTGCTCTTCTCGTTGTTGAGCAGCAGCCCGGTAGCGAGCACACAATGACTTCCATTACTGGCTGCGGGCACGGCGACGTGATAGGTCAGCCGCCCGAGCCCGTTCGGCTTCGGGTGCGTCATCATCCCGGTTTCGGGGACTACATCCGGCGTGCCCACGGCGCGAAGTTCCACGGATTCCAGATTTTCCCGCTTAGCCTCCGCGCGATGCTTTACGAAATCGTACACCAGCGTCCCCCCTGCGTGCTTGGCCGGACGCATCGGATCGAAGTGAGTCGCCACTACATCTTTCCAATCCTTGCGCCCAACTACGGGAAGGGCGAATGCAAACGCTGCATCCTCCTCGGGCGTCCCGGCCTGCCGCATCACGTCCCACGCCTTCCGGGCACGACCCATGCCAGACTTGTTCGGGCTGCCGTCGTGCTCGTGTATCCCCAAGCGTAGACCACCCTCATCCGGGTGATCCACATGCCGGTGGTAAAGAAAGAACTCGATCCCAGGCAGCGCCTGCACCTTCTTCCACGCTAGCGCATATGCGGCTGCCTGCCACATCTCGCCATCCGCTCCCGGCGGGGAGTGGAAGCCCTGCTCTGTGAGCGCGATCCGGCGCGGCTTGCCATTGAAGAGGAATTGAGGCTGCGCCATAAACGCAGGAAGCACCTCCAAATTCTGGAAAGTGATGCGCGGCGCATCGAACCGCAACGGCGCACTATGATCTTTCCAAAAGCGCGGATTCCCCAGGCTCTCGGGATAGGGATGAAAGGCCAGATTCCACGGGAAGTCCCCCTCCAACCGCCCCCGCAATTGGAGCCCCTCGATCACTTGCTTCCCGGTCAATCCCTTCCGCTGATCCTCTGCGGCAGGCATGGTCCAGTGATGCTCCAGGGATACATACAGCGGGAAATCCGCGTGCACGCTCCGCGTTGCCAAATCCGCCACCCGCAGCGCCGTCATATACTCCCGGATTAGCACCCCCGGCTCCACCCGGCCAATATGATACCAGCTCCAGTGGCTCTGCACCTCGTTGCCGATGACCATCCCCGCCAGGCACCCATACTCCGCATCTTCCCGTGTATAGCGCTCCACAAGCCAATGGACGATCGCCCGGTAGTAAAAGAGCCCGTCCGCCGTGGACGTATTGAACGCCGACACCATCCCCGGCTCCCCCGCCGCCGCCGTCAACGGATGGACCAGCGGCGAAGTCTTCAGCAGCGGCAAGGGCACATAGTTCAACAAAATCCCGGTTACGCGGATCCCTGCCGCGTGCAGCGAACGCAGACTCGCATCCAACCCATTCACAGCCCCCGTATGCAGCCCGACCTTCCGCCCCTCGAATTCAAAGCTCATTTTCGGCTCCGCACTCTGCCAATCCAGCAGCTCGCCGATGGCGATATTATGTCCGGCCTGCTTCACTCCCAGGGCCAGACAGTCCGGGATGTTCACCTGGCAGCTCATCCCCTTCTTGCTCGTGTTCACTCCCAGGGACTGGGTCCTGCACGGGAGGCCAGAGAAATCCGTCACACACTGCGCCACCCCGGACGCCTTCCCCGTGGGCGCATCGCAGAGCTCATATTTCGCGAAAAGCCCATCCTTCGCGCCATCGAACCGTGCCACCGAAGCGGAGCCAGCCGCCGCATCCCCCGTCCACACGATCCGACTCTCCTTGGCCAGATCCGCCCCCGTGTGTAACGGCACCTCGCGGATCGAGAGCGCACCCGAGCGCGGCATAGTCCAAGACAACCGCACCTTATCTGCGGTCACCCCCACGCGCAGCGCTGGTTCCCCGGCCACCGCTGAAACGACAAAAACCAGAGCAATGAAAATACGGACCACGCTCCATCTACGCCCACCGCCCGGCCCCAAGACGAGCCGAAAAACAACCGGTCGTTTAGGTCCTTTGTGTCCCTTAGGTCCCTTTTCTGTCCGGCCGAAAAGGACACAAAGGACACAAAGGACACAAAGGACCTAAGCGACCCAAAGGACCCAAACGACCTAAAAGGACGTGGTGTTGGTGTGCCAAGCGCTCGCCCGGGCAGCTTATGCGGCTGTTTTTTCAATCGCGTCAAACCCGCAACGCCTTGGAGATCGTGCCCGGGCGGCTCTTCGGGGACGGCGCCA
>JAYVTN010000311.1:0-2119 GCA_043788785.1 Spartobacteria bacterium
GGAGCAAACCACTAACTGGAGAGCCGGATGCGGGAAATCCGCCCGTCCGGTTCGGAGGGGGGGGTGGAGCAAATCAATGCTCCATCCCTACCTCTATCCGGAGCTCGATCATGGGAAAAGGGTTCCTTCCCGGTGTGGGGGGGTAACGCCAAGCTTGCGATAGGCAGCCGGCATGGCCACGCGGCCTTGCGGGGTGCGTTTGATGTAACCTTGCATGATCAGGTAAGGCTCATTGACGTCTTCGAGGGTGCCGGCGTCTTCACCTACGGCTACGGCCAAGGAATTCAGCCCAACCGGGCCTCCATCGAAGCGATAGATCAAGGCTTCGAGGATGCGTTTATCCATCTCGTCAAAACCGTCCGCATCAATCTCGAGCATGGCCAAAGCCGCGTCGGCGACATCCCGCGAGATATGGTTTCCGGCGCGCACCTGGGCGAAATCGCGGACCCAACGGAGTAGATTATTGGCCACCCGTGGGGTGCCGCGTGAGCGGGCGGCGATTTCCAAGGCTCCAGGCTCGTCGATGGGGACACCAATGAGTTTCGCGCTCCGAACGATAATCTTTTGTAGTTCTTCGGCTGTGTAATAGTCTAGCCGTGAATTCATGCCGAAGCGCGAGCGCAATGGGGCGCTGATCATACCGGCCCGTGTGGTGGCGGCTAGCAGGGTGAACTTAGGCAGATTAAGCCGAACGCTACGGGCGTTGGGACCTTGGTCGATAATGATGTCGAGTTTGAAGTCCTCCATGGCGGGGTAGAGGTACTCCTCAATTGCCGGCTGGAGCCGGTGAATCTCGTCGATGAAGAGGATGTCTCCCCTTTCCAATGTCGTGAGGAGTCCCGCGAGATCCCCGGCCTTTTCAATTGTTGGCCCGCTGGTGCTCTTGATGTTGACCCCCCATGGCATGGGCAAGGATGTAGGCCAAGGTGGTTTTCCCCAGGCCGGGAGGGCCGCTCAGCAGGATATGATCAAGCACATCCCCCCGTTGTTGAACGGCTTGCACCATGAGTTCCAGACGTTGGCAGACTTTCTCCTGGCCAGCGAAATCGCTGAACATGGGAGGCCGCAGCGACACATCGAAGGGTGTGTCTGGAGACTCAGCTAGGTTTTGGACGGGGTGTTCAGCCAAGGCAGAAAATTTCAGAACCGGGTTACCGGTTCATCTTGGCGCGGGGTGGCTTTGCTTCAATCCAAATGTGTGGAGGGAACCTATCCGCTCGCGAAGTCGATGTCCCGGTTCGGGTAGTCACGGGCAGCGCGAGCCGGACACGCCGGATCAGGATTCGTCATCCGTGGGCTCTTCGCCGCGCGCTGCCAGCATCTGTTCGTGCAAGGCCTCATCCATTCCTTCGGCCATAAGCTCTTCGCCCAGATTTTGGTCGTTTTGCGGCCCGACGGTATGCGCCCGGTGACCGACGCCCCCGAGGATCATGTCATGTTCGGAGACCAATGCAGCCATATCGGTCTCGCCGGTGTCCCCGGCCTGCTGATGGCCTCCATGGAGCTCGGCCAGGGCGCGGTGCCAGTCCTGATCGTTGTATTGGGTGCGGCCATCGATGGTAGCCAATTCCGAGGCTCGCTCGCGAACAGTGTCATCATTGGGCAGGCCCATTCCCTGGCTGTGCTGGATGATTTTGGCGGAAGCCGGACGGGAGTTGTTCATATTAACCAATAAGTCCATCCGGGGCTCAAGCAAGGGTAAGATGGAGGCGTTTCGCCGGGGACATGGTGCCCGCCCGGGGGGGGACGGGCTTCGCCAGGCGCCTAAGCCCTTGCACGGCCATTCCTACGGAACCGGTCGGTTCCGATGCCCTTGGAAGAGTCGGCGGATTCCCTTTTCCCATCGGAGTGTCCGCGGCGCACCCCCAGGGTGAGGCCAAAAACAAACCGGCCGAGGCCCCCGAGTTGCCTGCTGGCCGGGTCGGCTTCAGTCCAATGCCAGGGTGGGCCGTTACGGGCTTGAATCGGGGACCTCTAACAAGAAATCGGCCCCGCGCTCCGCCCCGCCGCCTCTCCGGATGACCAAGTGTCTGCCACGAATGGCACTAAGATAACGAAACTCTAGGATTTGGTTTCTTGGATCTGCTGCGGCGAGGGACGTTACCGGTTTGCGCCCGGG
>JAYVTN010000312.1:0-4430 GCA_043788785.1 Spartobacteria bacterium
GGAGCAAACCACTAACTGGAGAGCCGGATGCGGGAAATCCGCCCGTCCGGTTCGGAGGGGGGGGTGGAGCAAATCAATGCTCCATCCCTACCTCTATCAAATGGGCTGTCTTAAGCTCCCGCTTTCCGGAACGCGTTGCTGCGCCAGAGACCCGGGGGCATTGATCCCAACAGGATTAGCAACACTTGGCTGCCCATAAAGACCATTAGCCAACGGAATCCGGCTTCCATGAAGCCGTAGCTGTGCAAGCCGATGCCCAGCATGTTGACCCCAAACCACGACCAACTGGTCACGACATTGCCGAAGATGGCCAAGTTCATCAGGCCGCGTTCCCGGACCAGACCGCCCCATCGGGCATGAAGGATGAGCGCGTTCCAGAGCACGATGATGAGGGCCCCGTTCTCCTTGGGATCCCAGCCCCAGAACCGGCCCCAGGATTGGTCGGCCCAAATGCCGCCTAGCACCGTGCCCACAAAGCTGAAGAGAGTGGCAAAACACACGATCCCATAGACCATCTTGGCAAGGGATTTTGCCGTGGCAGCATCCAAGGAGGTCGTGAGGACGCCGCGCAGGATGTAGACCATGGCCAGGAACCCGGCTACGAACGTGGATGCGTACCCGAGGGTGACCACCACGACGTGCGTGGCCAACCAGAAGTTGGTGTCCAGAACCGCGCGCATCATCTCCATGGTGTCGCCGCCTAACGAGAGGTGATGGGCGATGATGAGGGTCAAGAACCCGATGGTGCTCGAAACGACCACACCGATCGAGTTGCGCCAGAACCGTTCTAGAATGAGACCCAGCACACAGGCACCCCACCCAATAAAGATGGCCGATGAATATAAGTTGGTCACCGGCGGACGCCCCTCAAGGACCATCCGGAAAACTAATCCAGCCGTGTGAACGGCCAAAGCCACCCACACCAACCCGACTGCCGTGCGACGCAGCCATTCCAAGCCTTGCGGGGCAAACCAGAACCCCATGGCCGCCAGCAGCGCCACCAGGTAAATGAGCATGGCCTTATAAAATGGCTCGAGATTGTTGAAGAACTGCTCTCTCGACGCCTTCTTCATTTCAGCGCCGAAGTGCTGTTCCAACGCGGCTCGGTAATCGGCGAGCGCGGCGTTGAAGCCCGCGACATCGCCGGAGGCATACGCACTGGATTGGCGGGCATACGCGCTGAGCCCGAACCCCATCGTCTCGCCCTGGGCGATCTCCCGGATGGCGTCCACGGTGCGCCTCCAATCTTTGCCGGGGATCCCGGGCTGATTAGGCGGGATCATCAAGGGGCTTTCCATCTGCAGCATCACTTCGATGCGCTCCAAGTCTGGCATGATCCGGTTCAAGGCTGCGGCGTCGAAAGGCTGATCTGCATTCTTGGCCATCAACGCTTGGACGCCTGGGACAGCGTGGGCGGCAAACGCGTTGAGCTCCGCCATCCAGTCCTGGGCGTTCTGCGGCTGCACGCTGTTTTGCAAGTTCATGTACAAGCCCACCTGCTTCCAGAGCCGCACCACGGCTTGGTCGTACGGCGTGCGCTTCTGGTCGGTGACCTCTCCGGCGCGGCGGGCTTCGCGCTGCAAATCCGCCAGCTTAGGCTTGATCTGGTTCCACGAGAACTGTTTGCCGTCGGTGCGTTGAGCCGGATCCGCGTTTTCGGGATCGGCATCCGCAGGCAGGGCCAGGAGCCCTTTAAGATCCGGATGGTCGATGCGGATTACCGGCCAGCTATCAGCCACCGCAGGCTTCATCATCATTCCCATCAGCCACTCCGGCGCGGTGAGAATCTTTGGCCCGGACCACCACGCTTTCCACGGCTCCAGATTGGCTTTCTGCTTCTCCCGCAATTGCAGCAATGCGTTGCGGGCTAAGGAATCCAAAGGCTGGATCCGGCCATTGGAGACGATCGGGAGCGCGCCAAAGCTGTTGAAACTATAGGTGTCAGGCTTCGCGGAGGGCATCCGGGCAGTCGACCCCACCCACGCCGCAAACACGCCCGCTACTATCAATGGAAGCCACTTTTTCATACGCAGAATTCTAGGCGGCGTTCGCTGCGCCCTGGCGCTTGGTGATGAATCCCACCAAATGGAAAAGGAACTGATAGGTCATGCCTACGCCCACCAAGATGCAGCCCAGATACGGCGTCAACCAACTGGGGTTGCGGATGACTTGCAAGGTGCTCGTGCCCACGCTGGCCCGCTCGTCCTTGCCCATCTGGTACTGGAAATAGGTGAGCCCTTGGTACCGGAGCGGGTTGTTCATGGAGATATCCACCTCGCGCGTCTCGCTGCGGGACGGGTTTTCGATCCGTATGCGGCTCTGGAAGTTTTTGGGAATATCCGTGCCGCGATAGACCTCGTGGGTGGTCTTGAGCAATTTAATGGAAAAGGGATAGTAGACCCGGTGAGCGCGCAGGGCGACCCGCCAAGTTTTGCCGCCCGCTTGGATCTGCTGGGCATTGAGGTAGGGCGAAACCAGCCAAGTCCCAAGGCTCTTGCCAGCCTCGAGCAACTCCAACGTGGCATAGGGTTGGTTGCTGGAGTCCATCGTCTTGCCTTCCGGCAAAGCCACTGCGGTGTATTGCTTGCCAAAGCCCTCGGTCGCCCCAGGAGGGAGGCTCTCCGCCGTGACGCTCTCTTTGCGCCCAATGCGTTGGGCGGCCAACGCCGTCTCCCCGCCCCGCGACTCAAATGCGGCGAGCATTTGGGTCCGGAACCGTGTCTTGAGTTCCGCCCGCAGTTTCCCAGCAAGCTCGGGCTGGGCCGCGATCTCTTTGATTCGCCCTAGGAAATCCGTCGGCTCGGAATCACCGATGGCTTGCAAGGCATTCTTCCAAACCGCCAAGCGACCCTGGGTCTGCTGAGCGCTTTCAGCTTGGGCCACCAAAGTCTCGTCCGTTGCGTACTGGCCTTCAACGGTCGCAAAAGCCCCACTGAGTTGACCCGCCGCTTCCAGCACTTTGCTGCGCTCAAGCACAGCGCTGTTGACCTGGTAGGATTTTACCCGCACTGAAAACGGCAGGTTCGCATCCGATAATTCCTTGCGGCTGGCGATCGCGGATTCGGGCATCGAAACCACACGCTCAACTTTCGGGTCCTCGGAATCGGTGGCGAACACCAGCTCGTTACTGCGGTGGCCCTCGGTGAAATTCCGGGACTCGCCCTCGCGCAAGCTCAAGTGGGTCTCTTCGGAGAGCATATCGGTGGCCAGCTGCCCCAGTAGGAGCACCACGATGCCCAAGTGGGTGAGATGGATGCCAAATTTGCGCATTGACCACTGGAAGCGCTGGATGTGAGCCGCCAGCAGATTGATGACCAGGACCGAACCCAGCAGGTAGCCTCCGGGAAGGGCAATGGGCATCCGGTGTCCAAAGAGCATCGGCCCGATCACAAACCATTGTTTGAAGTATCGTGCTTGCGCCTGGTAGAGGCCCTCGTCGGCTTGCGCCACCGTCCCGATAAACACCAGCACGATCCCCAGAGCCAAACAGACCACTGTCAGCTTCAGGGAGCTCAGAAATTTCCAAATCGATTTGTTCATTAATGTGATTCCTCGCCCGGCCCCGGTTGCGCCTGCCCAATCTGTACTGTCTTTAGGAACTCCACAAATGCCGGTTTCTGCTCGGCAACCACCGCTTCGGGCCCGGTGAGCTTGAAAAACCAGCTCGTATCGGGGCGGTGAAGCATCACGGTGACGGTCCGGGAAGCCTTGTCTTTCTTGGATCCTGCCACCTCAAACAGGAGGCCTTCCCCCCCGGCAACCGCCACCGGCGATAACGCGGCTGCCGATTGCTCAGCGCTTAATGGGGGTTGGCCCAGTTCTTCCCGCCACATATTGACCACCATCGGCTCCATGCCTGCCATCCTAGCCAAGGACGCTATGCTGATATCGGCTTCCCCGGCCTCCCCTTTAACAGCAAACCGCGCTAAATTGACGGAGCCCGGCTCGACCTGCTGCCACCCGGGCGGCACTTTCCAAGTGGCCTGCGGGCGGGGCTGGCGGGCGCTCTGGGGTGGTGCTAGGTCCGGGGCGTGGTCGGGGTCGTGCTCTGGCTTGGGCTCGGCCAGCGGTGCAGGCTCCTCTTTAGCAACGGTATACACACGCACCGCGTCGCGTCGACACGCTCCCAAGAGGAGGACCGCCGCTAAACCGGTTATCACAAAGCAAATACGCAGGATCATTGCAAAAGGGACACCCAAAACCCTAGCGGCCTCTTAGGCAACAGACTTTTAAGGTTCTAAGATAATCCGCCGCCCCCACACGCTCTTAGGCTCGCTGAGCCCTCGAGCCCGATTTCCCTCCCAGCCCGCTCGGCGTTCTCTTCCCTCGTTCGGCGTTCATGGGCTGGAAGCCCATGCCAGTGCGAGTGTACATACATGAAATCAACAGGTGAAAGTCCAAGTCATCCCGAGACGAGAACCGGGAGAGCA
>JAYVTN010000313.1:0-8230 GCA_043788785.1 Spartobacteria bacterium
CGGGCTTGGCCTACACGCCCTGCGCCCGTGAACAACTGCCGGGTCGCCAAAAAGGACAGGAGCGTGCCCAGCACCCGGGGATTGAACTGGAGGTGCCGCTTCATGAGGTAGTTCTCATGGCACCCGAAGGTGGCCCCCGTGTGATGGTCGATGTTGTTTTTGATGAAGGCGACGTTCGCTCTCGCCCCCATATCTTCCAGCGTCGCTTGGATGAGGTGGTCGCCCGCCTGTTCGTAGGCCACCGCATCGTCCAAGCCCTTGCATTCCGGACTGGAGTACTCCAAGTGCCCCATATCCACATACAGTCGGCCGCCGTTGAGTAAAAAGCCCCCGTTGCCCGGAGGTTCCTCGTAATCGCGGTAGTGGAGATCAATCGCACCCGCCCGGGCCTGCCGGAAAGCGTGGTTCTTTACCCGGGTCGGCCAGGATTCATTGCCACTACCGGTCTGATCGCCCGAGACCAAACAGCCGTACTCGGTTTCAATGCCCACCACGCGGTTCACATACCAAGAAACGGGCGTGGACAGCACCTCGCGTCCCTGGAAGGGCGCTAAACCTGCAAACACGGGAGAATAGGAGGCAAAGAGTGCCCGGACACCCCCCTCCGTACCGGACAGCGTGCTTGCCAGCGGGGCCCGTCAACAGGCAGCCAAGACGTGCCCACCCGGAAGGCCTTGTAACCGTTGGCGAGCGGGAGAGGTCGATCTGTTCAGTTTGGGCCAGAGCGGCACCCCCAAGCTTGCCCGGTTCCAGGTGTCCACGCCGGTTCCCGGGCCTAATCTTGCCAGAAAAGCATCCGTCCGCACTGCTCACAATGGGCAACTTCCCGGGCCGCCCGTACCTTCGCGGAAGTCGAGGGGGTCAGTTTCATGTGGCAGCCCGTACACACGTCGTGGTCCAGGCCAACCACGGCCAGATCGCTCTTGCTCGCAAACAGACGGGTATAGGTGTCCAAGAGATCTTCCTCCACTCCCCCCGCCAACTGGCTTCGCTCGGCCTCCAAGTCTTTGATCTGAGTTTCAATCGCCGCGAATTTCTCCTCCAAATCCCGGACCTGGCTCGCATGGCGGGCCCTGGTTTCAGAGGCGATCTTTTCGGCAGCTGCGATCCGGGTTTTCTGTTGATCGGCGGATTCCATGAGATCGAGCTCGCGATCCTCGATGGTGCTAATCTCCCCTTCAAAACGTTTGACCTCATTGGTCAGGGCCTGGAACTCCTCGTTCTTGCGAGTCTGGAACTTCTGGATGTTGTATTTGGCGATCATGTCGCGCTTGCTTTGGGCTTCGTTTTCGAGCCGTTTGCGTTCGACCTCCAGCTCCATTCCCTTGAGCTTTTCCGCATCCAGCTGACCTGTGCTCGACGCCAGTTTCTCTTCCAAGTTCTTGCGCTCGACGGGCACCAACTTCAGCTCCAATTTCAATGTGCGAATTTTGCGGTCGCGGTCCTGGAGGATGAGGAGTTGCTGGATCTCTTGAAGCATCATCTACTGTGGGCGAAAGAACCCCGAAGCGTCAACGGGGTTGAGAAATCCTCGCGAGGGCGGCCCAAGCCGGTTCCGGGCTGCGGCCAGCCCGGAGACTTCCGGGGGACTCTGGGATGGAACCCAATGACAGAGGCGATCTGTCTAATATAACAACGACTCGTCGGGCGGGGCCGTTTTTTCTACACGTTCAGCTTTGATCACCGCCGCGCGGCGCCCGTTTTCCATCGGAAAGGTCGAGGTACCAACGACTTTGACCCATGTCATCTCTGGAAGGTCCGGCAAGGCCGCGGTTTCCACGAAGGTCGCAATGGGCCGGGCATCCGCCGCGCAACAGGTCATAAACATACGGACCGCCTTGAACCGGGGTTGGCCTTTGGAAGCGGTTCTTTCCGGCATGAGCTGGCCAATAAGCTGGACTTTTTTTCCCTCGAAATCCTTCCGCAGGGCGCTGTCTTGGGCCGCATAAAGTAGATCCAGAACTTCCACAGCGATCAGCCCATCGGGTGTCCGCTGAATATAATCCCGAGTGTTGTCGGGAGGAATGGCTGGGGGCGTGGGCGGTTGCGTTGAATCCGCATCACCGGCCCGGGTGGGTAAGGGCAATTCCAAAGGAGCCGGTGCGCCCGGCCTGCGGGTACGGAGACTGGAGCCGTCTGTATCGATCCCGCGGTTCTCCATGGCGGTTTTGCCGAAGGAATCGGTGGAAACCACAGCCGACAAGCTCACAGGCAAGAGCAGCACCGCAAAGGTGAGGAATTTGCCAAAGGAGAACCGTGAAAGGGAATGCCCGCAGCTATCATCCTCACAGCAATCGGTTTGAGAGGCCGGTGCGAACGCAAGGGCCAGTGCCATGGCGGCCAAAACCAGACCCGCCACGAGTACGTAGGGGCGGAACGCAGGGGCTAAAAAGTTTTGAACCCGGCCACTTAAAAAGAAGTAGAGCAGGATGGCGCTCCAACTCGCGAGGGTGGTTGCGGGAAGCCATTTCTGAAATAGCCGATTCATAAGGACTCCTTGACCATAGCACCGCCCGAGAGGACATGCGAGGCATCTAGGTTCCAACATAGCAGCCCAATTATCACAAAGAGTGCTATGGCCAGAAACACCACGAAGCTTTTCCTGAACACCAGTCCGTAAAGCCAGAATAACTTAAGGTCGAACAACGGTCCGAAAAGCAGGAAAGCGAGTTTGGCGGCTGGCGAAAAGGCCGTAAAGGTCCACGCAACAAACGCATCGGTGGAACTGCAAAGGGCCAACAAGGAAGCCAGCACCATCAGCGCAGAAATGGAGATCAGAGGCGAGCTGGCAAAGCCGGAAAGCACGTCCTGGCGGATGCCCGTATTGAACGCCGAGGTGATGGCGGCTCCAATCACAAAGAAAAACGCGACGTCCAGGAAATCCGCGGTCGCTGAACGCACCGAATCTATCAAGCGGCTGCCGAGGGAGCGTTGAGCGAGCACCGTATCGAGATCAGCACCGGTTTGCGGCTCGGTAGCCACACTCAGCGTTTCCCGACGCCCACCCGCGCCGGAATTCAGCAAGCCGGGTTGCAGAATCGCTTTTTGGGGCAGGTTATAGACCACGAAGCCCACGGCCACGGCCAGCAGATAGCCTATCCCCAAGCGCAAGGCCACCATCGCCATGGGCTCCGGGTCTGTGCTCTGGCTGAAGGCCTGCCATGTACTGAGGGCCACTATCGGACTCACGATCGGGGCGCCCAGCATGTATGTTGTCGCGCAGGAAAGCGGGAGGCCCTTTTTAAGAAACCGCCGCACAACCACCACACTGCCACATTCGCACATGGGAAACACCAGCCCCAAAAGCCCGCTCAAGAAAATCGCCGGCCCAGGACGCTTGGGAAGGATTCGCGTGATTTGCTCCGGGGACACAAAGACATCCACCAAGCCTGAGATCAGCGATCCGAGCAGCAGAAACGGTATGCCTTCAAAGAGGACGCTCAGGAATGAAACCGCGAAGTCTTGGAAATTGAGATTAAGCCAAGGCATGGGAAAACTGGATGAAAAGCCTAATGAGGCAGGAGTAGTCTGATGTCAACGCCGGGCCCGGGGGAAGCGCTGGCTAGATTCCCTTGCATCTGTTGAAAGAGGAACGGCGAAATGAGCGGTGCCCCCGTCCTTCGTCACTCAACAGAAATGGCCGCCTTATGGGCGGCCATCTCACAATTTTCTTTTGAGGCGAAAGGGTTACTTCTTTTTCGTAGGAGCCGGTTCGGCTTCCTCCTTGGCCTTGCCCTTGTTGAGGGAGGCAACCACTTCGGAAGTGAAATCGAAGTCTTCCTTGGCAAAGAGCACAACGGGCACGCCATTGAGGCTCGGGCCCGATTTATCGAGCACGATCTGGAAATTCTCTGCCTTGACCTTGTCGGCGACCACCTTGTTGATTTCATCCACGATTCCGCCCCGCATGCGGACACTTTGCTCTTGGAGTTGCTTTTCGCGGGTCATCCGGAACTCGTTAATCTCGCGTTCCATGTTTTTGAGTTCGGAAACTTTTTCGTCCCGAGCCTTGGACTTGAGCTCCTTGTTTTCCTTGCCCAATTCGGGCCGGTCGATTTCCTCGTTGAGCTTTTTGACCTCAGCCACACCCTTGTTGTAGCCCTCCATGCGATCCTCGAGCTCCTTCTTGGCCGCGGCCTTGGCTTCGTTGATCCGGGATTCGGCGTCCTTGGTCTTGTAGTAGCTCTCGAAGACCTTCTTCATATCGACCGTGCCCACTTTGAGGGTTTGGGCCGAGGCCGACAAGGTGCTGGCAGCTAGGAAGGCAGCGAATAAGGGGAGGTATTTTTTCATGTATAAAAGTGGAATGGTGACGCTCTAAGACCGCCTATGGGCGAGAGTGTTCAAAATTGATAGCCGATATTGAACTGGAACCGGCCGCTGGAATCATTGAAGCGATCCGAGGAGATGGGGATCCCGTAATCGATGCGCACGGGACCGATAGGCAAATCCAACCGCAAGCCAATGCCGACATCGCTGTTGAAATTGCCGCCAAACTTATAGCTCTGGGCGCTGACGCCACCGACATCATAGAACACGGCCCCCCGGATCTTCTCCACCACCGGGAAAGTGAGCTCCACGGTAGCCCGCATGAGGCTGCTGCCACCGATGGGCTTGCCGTTCTCGTCTTTAGGACCCACGTCCCGGTAATTAAACCCGCGCAGGTTGTTGGCGCCTCCAAGATAGAGCCGGTCGAAGATTGGTACCTCCTTGTCGCCGCTCCAGGAGCTCACATTGGCGATTTCCCCGTTTAAGATCAGGATAAGGTCTCCCGGGAGCGAGAAGTACTGGGTGCCTTCGAGATCGAAGCCATAAATATTGACGTCCCCGCCCAGGAACCCGCCTGCCACATAGGTCTGCAGGTCCACCCGGTGACCCTTGCGGGTAAGGAAGAGCGAATCCCGCGTATCATGATTGATCCCGGCCGAGACTTGGCTCTGGAGTTTATCCCCCGCTTGGGAGCGGATGGCCTCGGAGGCTTTCGGATCGACATTGTGGATCCCGATCTCTTCCAACCGGTAGCCCAACCGTACGGAGGTGAAAGTGTCGATATACTTGCGCGAGTTGATCCCAAACCCGTACCGGCGTTCGTCGTACACGGAGCTTTCAAAGGAGGCGTCACGGTAGAAAAGTTCTCCCCCTAGCGAGATCTTCCGATCCATGAAGTAGGGTTCGGTCAACGAAAGCACGAAATCCTTACGTCGCGTCCCGTACTGGGCGCGCATCCGGAATTTCTGGCCACCCCCGGTGAGGTTGGGCCAATTGGTGATATCGAAGTTGCCTTGGGTGACCTCAGCAAAGCCTATCAAGTTATCGATGGAGCTAAAGCCAGCGCCGAAGTTGAGGGAGCCTGTGCGTTTTTCTTCCAAGGTGATATTCAAATCCTTATGCCCGGGAACCAAGGTGTCTGAGGGGTAAAGATCGACCTTTTCAAAGTAGTTAAGATTCTGCAGGCGCTGTTTGCTGGCGTCCACACGGACGGTGTTGAACACGTCCCCCGGGGCCACCGCGACTTCCCTACGGATCACTTTATCCTTGGTGCGCGTATTGCCTACAATCTTGATGTGATCCACGTAACTCTGTGAGCCTTCTTCCATCCGGAACACGACATCGAACTGTCCGGTCCCGCTGGGCAGGGAATCCGCCCCGGCTGCATAATCAACGTAGCCACGCGCACCGTACAGGTCCTGCATGGTGCGGATATCCGCGCGCAGGGTTTGCGGGGAATACACTGCGCCGGGAATGGTTTTGAGGCCTTTGCTGAGTTCCTCGTTATTGAAGACCTGGTTCCCGTTGAACGCCACCTTGCCCACATGATATTGGATGCCCTCGCTGACAACGAAAGTCACGTCTGCGTGGCCGGCGGCGCGTTGGACCCGCGGTGGGGCGACCTGGACGTCCACGTAACCCCGGCTCTGGTAGAGTTCGCGGATGGCCGTCACATCCTGCTCAAGGCCTTCATTGTTGATGCGGCCAGCCTTGGTGAGAAAACTAAGGAGGCTTTTGGGCTTGGTCTTGACCACCTTGCGCAATTGTTTGTCGCTAAGGGCAGTATTGCCCTCGAACTTGACCGAGCGGATGGAGATCCGTTCGCCTTCGTTCACCGTGAATGTAACCGTGGCGACCCCGGACTTCTCATTGACCGAGACGCCCGAGCGCACATCCACTTCCGTGAAGCCTTTGCCAGCATAGTAATCGAGGATTTTCTGCCGGTCGCTCTCCACGGTGGCCTCGCTGAGGGTTTCCCCGGGCTTGGTTGTGATCTCCTTGCGCACCCGGCTGGCCTTGATCTGGGTAACCCCGTTGAGTAGCACTTCGCTGACTTGGGCCTTGGCTTGAACCACCACAATCACGTTGACCCCGTCCGGCTTCGCCTCCCCATAGATACGCACGTTGGTGATATTGCCCGTGGAATAGAGGTTGCGGATGTCATCCTCGACCACCTGGTTGTCATAGGGCTTCCCGACCCGGGTCTGCATGTTGGCCAGGATTTTTTCCCGGGAGATGGTGCCACCCTCGGCGAACTTGATCTCAATGGCCTTCACCAACGGGCCTTGCTGTTGCTGGGCGGAACCTGAAACAGGGTTTAATAACGCCAGGATTATGGCCAGTAATGGTAGAAACTTACGGAAATTCATGGGCGAGTGGGCGTAGTGTTACACCCACGAGGACTACCCGGGGCGAAAAGCGGCGGATTAGAGGGTTTCAACGGGGAAGCGTCAAGCAGGGTTTTGGATCTGCGGGGGCATGGGCTTCCAATCAATGGTCCCCCGCCCCCCCCAACCACCCCCGATAGCATGGGCTTCCAGCCCATGGGGACCGACACCCCCCGTCCGCCTTTTTGGCTTCTGGCCCATGAACCGCCCCGCCATCATTCGGCCTTAAAACCCCGGCCACCAAACTTCAGCCTTCGCTGGAGCTCGCAAACACCTTGCAGTGGGAACACATAGGCCGTGCATGGCCTCGCGCGGGTGCAGGGCGAGGGGAAACCGAAATCGCTCGGGTCGCATGAAACGGGGGTTGGCTCACGGGCTTACGCCCTACTATGCCGTCTTTTAGGCCATCCAAGGATGGAAGCCCATGCCCCAAAAAGGCTGGGGCCCGTGCCACACAAAGCGGCTACTCTTTGATCAACCCGCTCTTGAGCAACTTTTGAAGCTTGGGCCGGATCACCATCGCGCAATACGGGTTTTTGCCCGCGTTGAGGTTGAAATAGTTCTGGTGGTAATCCTCTGCCTTATAGAAGGCAGACAAAGGGCTGATCTCGGTCACAATGGGATCCTTGAACTCCTTGGTGGCCGCCGCCTTGGAGCGCTCTGCCGCCAACTTCTGGGCGTCGTTCTCGAAGAAAATGACCGAGCGGTACTGGGTGCCTTCGTCGCCGCCCTGCCGGTTGAGAGTGGTCGGGTCGTGGGCGGCCCAAAACACCTCCAGAAGCTTTTCAAAACTGATTTTCGCTGGATCGAACACGATTTGGACGACCTCTGCGTGCCCTGTCGTTCCTGTGCACACTTGGCGATACGTGGGATTTGGGGATGCCCCCCCGGCATACCCCGAAGCCACCGATTCCACGCCGTTCAAGCGCTGGAACACGGCTTCCAAGCACCAGAAACAACCGCCTCCGAATGTGATCCGTTGAGAATTGGCAGACGGGGCGGGCTGCTCAGCTTTCATAGGTTTCTTATCCGCAGCCGTGGCGCCTGAGGCCAGTATCATCATAGAAAAAAGGGAGGCGAGGGTCCATTTCACCCCCTTACCCTAGCCATCCGGGGTTCGGAATCAACCTGTAGTATGACCGCTTCTTCGTCCTCGTCCTCGGTTCACGGCTCTTTGAGGTGAAAGAGGAAAGGACTGGGAAGAAGGCGCGCAGCGAGGACGAGGGTGAGGTCCAGGTCGACCGGGTCCGGAGTTTTCGTTGGGTACCAGGCGCACCGGGGCCCGCGCCTGCACTTTTGCTCAAACGGCCTCTTGCCCGTCGCATGCCCGCTCTGACAGCATCCCCCATCATGCAAACCATCGTCATTGGCCACAAGAATCCCGACATGGATTCCATCTGCGCGGCATTGGCGTACGCGGAGTTCAAACGGCTGAGCGGGCATAAGGACGTGATTGCGGCCCGGGCCGGGAACACCAACGAGCGGATCGACTACGTCTTGGAACGGTTCGGGACCGAAGCGCCCTTGCTCATCAACGACCTCTCCCCACGGGTGGCCGATGTCATGCAGTCCCA
>JAYVTN010000314.1:0-2311 GCA_043788785.1 Spartobacteria bacterium
CGAGATTTTGCGCATTATGAACGAGCGCCATCGAAAGCGCTCCCAGGCAACGAAGAGTTACCGGAAAAAGCAGCGACCTATCTTAACAAAGTAGAACTAGCGGCTTTCCTATGAAAATACCGCTGCTGGTGCTCCTGCTCGCTGCCTCCGCCGCTACACTCTCAGCGGAGCCCGCAGCCGACCTCATCCTGGATCTCGACGCTGATCGCGGGCTTACCCTTCAGGACGGCGACCGAGTCACACTGTGGCAAAACCAGGTCCCCGACTTTCCGGCAACTACGAGGGCCTCTGGGGCGCTCTCAGCGACGACAATACTCTTTGGTGGGGTGCCCGCAACGGGATCAGTTTCGGCCGTTTTGATGCCAACAATCCCCAACTCCTCGGCCCAAAACTCACCACCGGGCGCTTTTATCTGGTGGCAGGGCGCATGGCCGCCGGCACCGGTGCCGTAAAGCTGGAACTCTTTGTCAACTCCCTGCTCGCTGCCGCAACCGCAGCAATTCCGGTCAACCCGGAGTCCAATCCCTCCAAGATGGCTATCGGTCAGGAGCGTGATGCGATCAACCACCCTGGGCACGAATCCTTTGACGGGGAAATCGCCCGTTTGCTGATTTTCAAGCGGCCTCTGGCGCCCGCCCGCACGGAGCGCGGATTCAGGAGAAAGTGAGGGCCGCCGATCCCCCCCGGGACAGGCGGCCCTCTTGTCTTCAGGCCGCAGTTCCCGCTGCAGCCCGTATGTTCACCCTCTGGATCCCTATCCAACTAGTGACTCCCCGCGCCAGGGGCGACTCCCATCACCCCTGACACTGGAGCTACTTGCCCAGAGGAGCAGATTTAATTCAAATGAAATGTTTCCAACCCGCATACCCCTTTTGTGGGGTAGACAAAGGTCACCCCGCCCACGGCGTTGATTGTCGATGAAGCACCCTTGTTTGCTGCCGCCCAGCAGTTCCTTGCAAAACGCGGAGTCCGGGTGCCGCAGCAGGTCTCGTTGATCTGTACTGATCCGGATCCGACGTTCACCTGGTGCACGCCCTCCATCGCGCACATCCGCTGGGATGCCAAGCCGTTAGTGCGCCGGATTGTGCGCTGGGCGGCAGCCGTGAGACGGGGCCGCAAAGACATCAGGCAAACGTCGGCCCCAGCCGAGTTCGTCCCCGGCGGGAGCATCGGCCCCGCGCCAACGAACTGACGTGCTCAGGCTTTTGGCTCTCCGCATCGTGCCTTTGCCTCTTTTCAGCCCACCCCCCCTGCAAGCCGCGTGGCTCGGAATCCAGCTTTGTCCAAGGGCGAGCCCGTCATCGGATCAAAGCCCAAACAGGAATACGGCTAATACCACCAGCGTCGGTACGGCGGCTCCCAGCAACAATCGCCAGGGGGACACCCCATCGGGGAAATATTCCGACAAAATACTTTGGCCCGCAGGGTTGGGCGCATTGGCAATCACGGTCAGGCCGCCGCCCGCTACTGCGCCCGCGACGACTGCATATTTTAGATTCTCGCTGAATTCGGGGACCAGTGAGGCCAGATACGTGATTGCCGCGTTGTCGTTAAACGCGGTCAACCCGGTGGCGGCGAACAAGAGCGGTGTCTTGCCCAAGGCAGCCAACAAAGGCGCGATCCACCAGCCTTGTAACCCGCCATGGACGACCAGGCCGGCCAAAAAAAACCCCACCAACAGCGATGGCCCTAGCTGGATACGGTTTTGGTGATGCTCGGTGGCCCTGGTAAACGCGAAGAAAAAGAGGAACCCGCCTATGAACAAAGCCGGCGCATGCGCGGTAAAGACCGTCCACCCCAAGAAGAAGAGGTGGACCGAAGTGACCCATATCGGAACCGGGTCGGTGCGATCTTCCCAAGTATCTGGCCCGCCCTCATCGACGGCAGTCCGGTTCTCAAGCTCCGCGAGCTCTTTTCGGAACACCCAGTAATAGAGGGCGTTGCTGGCCGCGATCGCGACCAGCGCTCTCCAACCGAAATGGGAGAACATGTATCCCGCATCCCAATGCCAGTTCTGGGCCACCATTAGCACCGGAGGCGCAGCGAAGTGGGTGAGCGTGCCGCCGATAGAGATGTTTACAAAAAGCAGACCCATGGTCGCGTACGCCAGCTTGAGGGACGGTTTGCGGTCGTAGATCTGGCGCGAGAGCAAAAGCGCGCAGATCGTCATGGCAGCAGGCTCGGTGATCAAGGAGCCCATGATGGGCCCCACCGTAAGGATCGAAATCCACCATGCCCCGGGCGTCTCCTTGCCCAGTTTTGCCAGCCCTTTGAGGCATACCTCGGCAAAACGTAACACGGGCCGCGTTGC
>JAYVTN010000315.1:0-4048 GCA_043788785.1 Spartobacteria bacterium
AACCCAACTCTGTTTCCCGGCTTCGGACACCCATTCAAGCCCCGGAAAGTTGCCTTTCACGTGGACCCTCGCGGCCATCCTTGGTCGGGACAAAATTGATTCTCAATTTGAAGTCCCAGAGGATTCGAAGAACCAACCGGCGGCCTTAACCACCAGTCCCGCTTATTCGGCGGGGTGGACAACGTAGCTGGTTTCCCTGACCGGTCAATAGGTTTTTGAGAAAATGTTTCCCGATTCCCACGACCACTTGGCCAGATACTGACTCGCCACACTGTCGACTGCGCAACCGCTTCACAGCGTCTGCTTCCCACCTTTTCGGGCGGGGCAAGAAACCTAGCTGCCCAACTGGATGCGTCAACGGTGAAATCAATTTATTTTGGTCCAGTTCCGATCCGCCAATCACGCAGCCCACACCCTCCCCTACAACTGGCTCCGGTGGCAGCATACGGTTTATGCCCCAATGGTTCAGCACCGGTTGAATGAACCACTGCACCCATCAAACTCCCAACTGCGGGGCATGCTGCTGTGAAAGGGCGCATCCGTCGCCCGCCGCTCACTGGTGGAAGGCCTTGGTCGAGCAGACAAACACCATCGTGGTGGTCCTCTCCTCCGAAGGGCGCGTCCTGGAGTGGAATTCATCCGCAGAAATACTGTTCAGCACCCCAAAGGAGCAGGTCCTCGGCAAGGAGTTCTTCTCGATTGGCGCGTTCGCGGCCATGTTCCAGGCAGAACGCGCCCTCTTTGGCGAGGTGCTTGCGGGAAAGCCTCCTGCGCCAACATGGGAGCGCGTCATCAAACGCCATACCATCTTATGGAAAGCCGCCCGCGTGTGCCCGGATACGCAGCCCGCATCCGCCATCATAGCCTTGGGAGAGGACGTCACGGAATCCCGCCGGGCGGACCGGTTATCCCTCCGCGCCCACCAAAGAGAACGTGCAAGGGTATCTGTGGAGCTCCATGCCGGATTGGGCCAACAATTGGTCGCCCTCAGCTTCATGGCTGAAGGCGCAGTGCGTAGGATCCGCCAGGAGAGCCCCCGCGAAGCCGCACGGATCTCGGAACTACACTCACTTTTGGGCGATGCTATGGAGCAAGCCCGTCATCTCGCCAGAGGCTTTTATCCCCCCGACCTCCATAAAACGGGACTCCTGGCGGCAGCCCGTGTGTACGCCACGAAGATCGCCAGACTCTACCAGATCGATTGTAAAGTGGACGCTGGACCCAACGCTGATCCCGTTCGACTTCCAGAATCATCCACCGCCATCCATCTCTACCGGATTTTGGAAGAAGCCATGGACATGGGCGCGTCGCGAGGAAACACCAGATCCATCCACATCCGATTTTTCTTGGATTCCAGCGGCCTGCGCCTTGTCATCCGCTATGGCTGCACTCGTGGTTTGCGGGCATGGCATGGGTGGGATGCCAATTCCCTGCAACACCATGCAACGGCCATTGGAGCGCGGGCACACTTCCGTCCAAGCGCGGATGGAGCGCTCTTTGAGTGCGTATATCCACACGAAGACCCGATGCTCTCCCGATGCACTAAGAGCGGCCCCCTACGCTAAAAACCCCGTTCCCAAAGTGGTTAGAATACTCCAGAGTTCATTTATTCGAGCCATGGTGGCGGAGGATGGAAGGATTGCGTATGGCACCAAATACAGCGAGCGAGCACCCAGGCGTGGTGCGATTAACTTCAGAGAGAGCTTTCCCGGCACCCAGCGTGTTTGGGGCCTTCTCTACCCGTTTGGAGAAACCCATCCGGGTTTTGTTGGCCGAAGACCACACCATCGTGCGCCAGGGACTCCGGAGTCTCCTGGAAACCGAACCGGCCGTTGAAGTCGTCGGAGAAGCCGAAACTGGTCGTCACGCGTTGAGCTTGGCCCTCTCACTTCGCCCCGATGTCATCCTCATGGACATCGCGATGCCTTCCCTCAATGGGTTGGAAGCCACACGCCAGATCGTGCGGGACCTGCCCGAAATCAAGGTCGTCATCCTGTCCTCCTACACCGACGAGGTTTATGTGAGCAAACTCCTTGCCGCAGGCGCCTCTGGGTTCCTTAGCAAACAAACCGCGGTCCACCATCTCCTCCATGCGATCAAGGAAGCGCAGAAGGGCAACCCCGTCTTCAGTCCCGACATTGCCAAGCGCATGGAAGAGAAATCGCGCAAGAACTTCACCGCCGGGGCGCCCTCCAACAAGCCTAGCGCACAACTGACCTCCAGGGAATTTGAGGTCCTCCAACTCATCGCGGAGGGCTACGCCAATAAACAAATCGCCTCGGAACTCTCCATCAGTATCAAAACGGTGGAAAAGCACCGCCAGCGAGTCATGGACAAGCTCGACATCCATCAGACGGCCGGGTTGACCCGGTACGCCATTGAAAAAGGTGTCGTGGAGTCCCGCACCGCCCTCCAACTGCCGGGCTGAGGATCACAGACCTCCCAAGGCACGCAGCCGTGCCACCGAGACAGGCTGGGAAGTGCCCAACTCCTGCGCAAATATGGAGACACGGAACTCCTCCAAAAGCCATCGGAACGGCTCGTGGCGATTCAGGGGGACCTCCTTTTTCCAGCCGGCGAATGCGCGCAGCTGTTTGGCTTTTTCGGCATCCTTGGCTGGGCAAAGCCAGGCGCGTTCGGCCCGGACCTCGACCGCCTTAAGAAAACGCAGTAGATGGGGCAAGGATTCGTGGGGCGTTTGCACCAGGAAATCCTCCGGGATCAACCGCAGAAGGTCCTCTTGCAATCCCGGGTAACGCTTGGGCCCCACGCACACGGCGTGCGCCAGCTCGAGTATCTGACGCGTCAGATCCCTCACTCTATAGGCCATGGGCAGCAATTCCTTACGGGCATTCTGGAGCATTGATTCAAAGCGCTTTTCCGAAAGCGGGAGTACCGGTTCCATACGCAGGAGATGATTGAGGATGTGCCGGCAGGCCGAGTCGGGAAGTTTCGCGATTGAGCCCAGCGCCAGGCCTGGGGAGCCCGAAGCCGCAGAACCTTTGGAAGCTGTCAGGCTGTTGAGGGCGTGGGCAAAACCACCCTGCCCGGCGGCCCCCACCCGCCCCCGGCCGACTGTGAGCAGAGCCATGTCGCGGAGCTGCTTGTGGAGGCCCTGGATTTCACGCTCAAGCACCCGTTCGGCCAGCCGCCGGACTCCATCCACGGACGCACGCGCCGCCTCGGATTGGGTTCCAAAAAGCTTGAGATCCACCAGAGCGGGGGAACCTGTCCGCACGGCCAGCCCCGGATACCCCTCAAGGCGGGCGCCTCCGATTTCCTCGACGGACACCGATGGGTCCACGTCCCCGAGGCTCCAACGCTCCAGCGCCAGGCGTTCGTGCTTCCTAGCAGCCCGTGCCCAGGCATCCGACTCCATCCCTTTTCCCTCAATTTCCGAGCGCAGCTTGATGAGATCGCGTCCCGAGGCCACAGGAGCCTCTCCCTGGCCGACAACCTCTACCCTCGGGCGCAAGTAGTCGGGCAACGCCCGCCAGTCTTCGGGGCCAACGGCGACCCTGTACTTCGCTTGGATGAATTTGGAGAGCCCAACCGTCAGTTCCAGAGCGCCTGGCTCAAATCCGGCGGCAATCTCGGCCACTTTGGGCTCCAAAGGCAGAAGTTGTCGTCGGATCCCCCGTGGCAGGGAACGCAACAACACCCCGATCTTCTCCTGACGCTGGCCGGGCACCAGCCATTGCAACTCACTGTCGCTCAGTCGCTCGGCCACCGGCAATGGCACTTGCAAGGTGACCCCGTCGTGGTCGTTCCCCGGACTGTATGCGTATGCCAGCGGAATGACCGTGGTCCCAAAGGCCACCTGGTCAGGGAACATCGCCTTGTCGTACATCGGTTCATGGGCACCCAAAATGTCTGCCTCCGTAGCGCACAGCACATCCGCCTCCTTGGCGCTGCCTGCTTTCAGGAATCCATTGAGATCGTGCAGGGAGGAAACCTGATGGATCCGCTGGGCATAGAACCGGTAAAAAGCTTCGTCCAAGTCCTCCAGGCGGTTGCTGCGGATCCGGGAAAATGTCGCCTCCAGCTT
>JAYVTN010000316.1:0-7109 GCA_043788785.1 Spartobacteria bacterium
GCCATGAAGATAAATGAGGCTTTCCAGCCCTAAACCCAGAATCAGAAGTCATGTTCTTTCAGGGTAGATTGCGTATGGGTGTCCGCCCTGCCGACAGTCCAGCAGCCGCCCCTTCATGTTTCTTCATGGCCTTCATGGTAGAAAAACACGCTAGGCTTCGCGAGGAACTCGTTAGGACCGACCTGCTCCTATCTCTACCACCTCTGCGGTGAAATTAGCCGGGCCCAACAGCCCGGGGAGCATTGCCAAACATCGCCCCCAAGAAAGCATTCGCCCCGTTTCCAGTCGGCTATCTTTAACCGCAGAGGTGGCAGAGATAGGAGCAGGTTCGTCCTGAACCTTCCTTAATTCAGCGACATGTGGGCCATCTCCGGACTCCTGGGATAAAGGAATCACGCCGGATCCGGGGTGTGGTTGGCCGAGGGCAGGCCGGGACTGGACGCCCGGGGTTTGCGCAACGAAGGTGGAAAGGTGACAACCGCACCCTTCATGTGTTTTGGCCACCGCGGAGCCCGCGGGCACGAGCCGGAGAATACCTTGCTTTCTATTCGCCGGGCCTTGGAAATGGGAGCCAACGGGATCGAGGTCGACGTCTGGAATGCAGGGGGCCGTTTGATGGTCATTCACGATGCGAAACTGCAACGCACCACCAACGGAAAGGGTTATGTGTGGGCAAAAAGTTTTGAGGAGCTGCGAGCCTTGGACGCCGGCAAGGGCGAACGAGTGCCTACGCTGGAAGAGGTATTTGAGCTGGTGGATGGGCGCGCGACAGTCAACGTGGAGCTGAAGGGGCGAGTGACCGCGGGTCTGGTTAGCAAGATGATCGAAGAGGGGGTGCGTAAGAATAGATGGGATTACCGGCAATTTATTGTCTCCTCCTTTCATCGGCGGGAATTAGCCAGCATCGCCAATCCGGAGATCCCGATTGGGATGCTTTGTGCCCGGCCCACGCCGTTTTACCACTTGAGCGCCCGTCGCTTGCGGGCTCTCTCCATCCACTCGGCTTTAGCCCAAACCACCCGGCGCTTTGTTCGGGATGCCCATCGTCGTGGGTACAAAGTCTTCGTTTATACGGTAAACTCCCCGGCCGATATCCAGCGGATGCGCGACTGGGAGGTGGATGGGGTCTTCACCGATTTCCCCGATAGGGTTTGCGCACCGAAGCCGACCCCGGTGGAGTCTCCCGCTCCTTCAACCCCTTCGGATGCCGGTGTTAACCCACCAGGTTTTTAAGGGCCGGGCTGAGTTCGGGAAAGAGAAAGCCGAACCCGTGTTCGCTGGCTATTTCGGGAAGCACCCGTTTGCTGTCGAGTAGTTCCCGGCGGAATTCGCCCAGGAGCGCTAGTGCAAACCCAGGGATACGGAGCAAAGCCGGACGGCGTAAGGTGGCACCGAGAACGGTGGCGAACTCTTGGTTGCGCACAGGCCACGGCGCCGAGGCATTCAACGGCCCGGCAATGTCCAGATTCTCCAAGGCAAAGAGGATTAGCCGGACTTGGTCCTGGATATGAATCCACGCCATCCACTGATGGCCGCTTCCGATCGGGCCGCCCAAACCGAGCTTGAATATGGGTAGCATGGCAGCAAGGGCGCCACCGTCATTGCCCAAAACGAGCGAGGTTCGTACGAGCACAACCCGCGATTGGGTAGCCAGGGAGGCTTCCAGTTCCCAATCCCGGGCGGTTTCGGCCAAAAAACCGCTGCCTGCGGGGGAGCGTTCCGTGAGCTCGCTCTCGCCTCCATCCCCATAGATGCCAACGGCTGATCCGCAAACGAATACCTCCGGAGGAACCGGGGCCGCTTGGATGGCTGCCACGACTTGCCGGGTGCCCTGGATCCGGCTTTCGCGGATTTTGCGTTTTTTGGACGGGGTCCAGAGTCCGAAAACCGATTCACCCGCGAGATGGACGAGGGCTTGGCAATTGGAGATATCCGGGAGCCCATCCTGCGGGAAAGGGCGCATGGTACAGCCTGGGATTTGGTGGCTGGGGTTGCGACTGAAAGCGATCACTTCGTGGCCCCGCCGCAGGGCGTAGTCAATGAGATGGGTTCCGATAAACCCGGTTGCCCCGGTGATGCCGATATTCATGGTCTGAGCAAGTACAGGAAGAACGTGCGCCTAAGGAACTGCTGATTAAATCCCATGGGATCAGTTGCATTCAAAATAGGCGGCGGGCAAGGCGGTTTTGCGGGCGTCCCCCCTGGGCGGGCTGTAACCAAGAACCGAGCCCAGCCCGCGGCCTAGTTTCGATGCGTCCCTCCGGGCTGAGGTTCTTTGCCTGGGAACCGCCCGGCCTTGGCGGGGTAGGGCACCGCTCAATCGAACTTGCGGTGAAGCCAGCGGTAGGGGAATCCGTCGCCGGGACAGTCGGTAGGCCACCGCGGAGGATTGATTTCCCGGTGGGCTTTGACGATGGCGAGCTGGCGGTCGATTTTGCCCACCCGACCCCGGAGATAGCGGGTGAGTTCCTCCAATGCCTCGAGTTGGCGTTTGGTGGGTTGTTCGTTGTTGAAATCGCCCACCAAACAAATCCCCAGGGCGATGTTGTTGAGATAGTCGCTGTGGACATGGCCTCCGTTGATCTGGCGGGTCCAGCGATTGCCAATCTCGACTTCCCCGTCCCCGGACGAATGTCCGTTGCCGATAACAAAGTGGTAAGCCAACCCGTTGGGCATCTTGCGCACGTGGAGGTGGTAGTATTCGAAAGCTTTGGCGTTGCCTTGGCGTGTGCCGCTGTTGTGAACCACGATATAACGCCAGCGTCTCTTCTGGACGGGCGCCGCGTCGATCTGGCGGCGAACCGATTTGGAGAGGTAATTCCAATGGGTAAACCACCCGACCGGGGCGGCGGGTTGGATGCCTGTTTGTTCTTCGACCCCGGATTTTTCGATTGTGACCGGAGCAGATGGGATGCCTTGGGGAAGCGGGGCAACGGGCGTCGGCGGGGGATTGGGCTTGGGAACGGGGGTTGCTGGGATAGGCGGCAGGGGGGGCGCCGGGGTCGGCTTGGGCTTGGGTGTCGGCGCTTCTTCAGGCTTTGGCTTGAGAGGTTCGGGTTTGGGCGACTCCGGGACCGGCTTTGGCGTCGGTTCGGGTTTGGGTTCGGGTTTGGGTTTGGGTTTGTGCTCGGGTTTGGGCTCGGGTTTGGGCTCGGGTTTGGGTTTTTGCTCGGTCTCCGGCTTTGGTCGATTTTTGGAGATGGGCTTGGGCTTGGGTTTTGCCTCGGGTGTCAGCGTTTTGTGCGGGGCAATGGGAACGGTTTGCATTTCCTCCCGGGCGCGAAGGAATGCGCGGCGTTTTTGGTCGTCCTCGCTGGGCCCTGTGGGCTGGGAACGCAGGGAGAGGGGAGCGGTCAGGCTCAGGGAGAGCAAGAGCAGCAAGATTTGGGCGGAGAACACGCGTCGGGCGGAGAACACGCAGGGATGCTACCAGAGGCTTTCCGGGGTTCAAGTGATCGCCCGAGGGATTTCTCAGGTTGTTTACTGGGTCAAGCCCGAGTGTGAGGATTCGACCGGAGTTTTGGTCTCACGCAAAGACCCTTTGAGGCCAGGCAGTCTTTCTAGCCTCATAGAACGCAAAGGCCTTTCGGCCGCCAGCCCTCCTTCTGTTCTGTTCTCTGCGTTCTTTGAGGCCAGACCCACCTCATAGATACGTGTTGGCGTGAGCTTACCGTTGAGGATTCGAACGGAGTTTTGGACTCACGCGAAGACGCAAAGACGCCAAGATTTCCTCTGGCAGGGCATTTACCACCCGAGGCATCCACCACCCATTTACCGACAGTAATCTTTGCGTCTTAGCGTCTTGGCGTGAATCAAGACCCGGAACATTGCTTGCACGGGGAGCATCTACCAAGCATCGCTCCCCACGAAAGCATCCCACCTTCTCCTATGGCAATGCTGGCGAACCCCATATTCCATGATTACTTGTGTATTCTCTGCGTTCTTTGAGCCCGTACCCAGACCGCAGCTAGGCACTCTCTAGCCTCATAGAACGCATAGAACGCAAAGGCCTTTGGTCCGCTCGCACTCTTTCTGTGTTCTCTGCGTTCTTTGAGGCAGCCCCCTTTCTTTAGCGACATCCGGCGCAAGCCGCTGCTTGGAAATGGGCGGGCGTCGCTTTAGAGTCAGGCAATGAAACCCTTCCTCACACGTTGGTTTGCTACAGCGGTCGCTGTGGCCGCAGCCACCTGGGTCACTGGAATCCGTGCCGACCACGTGCTTGATCTCTTGATTGCAGCGCTGGTGCTCGGAATCATCAATGCGTCAGTGCGTCCGGTCCTGCTCTTTCTAAGTCTCCCGTTCATTGTGGTGAGCTTGGGCTTATTTATCCTGGTCGTGAACGGGTTGCTTTTATGGTTGGTGGGAATGGTGGTCCCGGGATTCCATGTGGACGGATTCGGCCAGGCATTTTTCGGGGCGTTAGTGGTCAGCCTTGTCAATTGGGTGTTGAGCGCGTTCTTGCGCACCAGTGACGGGAGCTATCGGGCCGTGGGAGCCGAGATCCAGGAACCTAAACCTGTGCGAGGCCGCGTAATCAGTTCAGACTAACCCATCCTATGACCTATTGTCTGAGTCTGCTCTGTCGCGAAGGCTTGGTGTTTATCGCAGATTCGCGGACCAACGCCGGCGTCGATAACATCAATATCCGGCCCAAGATGCATGTTTTCAGCGAACCCGGAGAGCGGGTGATCTGCTTGATGACTTCTGGGAATCTGTCGCTGACCCAGTCCGTGATTGCGTTGATCGAAGAAGATCTGATGGGCGCCAAGGCCGAGCCTGCACGAGCGCACCTGCTCAATCAAAGTACCCTGTTTGAGACTGCACGGTATGTGGGTTCCAAAGTGCGCCAAGTCGACGGGATGGATCGGGAGGCTTTGGAAACGGCTGGATTCAATTTCAATATCAACCTGCTCGTGGGTGGTCAGATTGCAGGTCAAGAGCATCAAATCCATTACGTTTATCCGCAGGGCAACACGCTCAAGGCTAACCGGGAATCGCCATTTTTGCAGATCGGGGAATCCAAATACGGGAAACCCATCCTCGACCGCGGGTTCAATTTCGAGACCCAGCTATCGGAAGCCGTGAAATTTGGCGTCCTCTCCATGGAGGCGACGATCAAAAGTAATATTGCGGTGGGGTTGCCCTTTGACGTGTTTGCCTATGAGGCGGGATCCCTGCGGATCGAGCGGCGCTGCCGGATCGAAGAGGGCGATCCTTATTTCCAGGAAATCCAGCGGAAGTGGGGCAACGGAATTGTCAAACTGGTCGGGGAGATGCCCAGCTTGTGCTTTGGAAAACCGGAGCTGGAAAGGCCATGAACTCCCATGAGCCTCAACGGGTGCGCGTGAAAATTTGTGGCATCACCAACGAGAAGGATGCCCGGGCTGCAATCGCCTGCGGTGCGGATGCCTTGGGATTTAATTTATACGAGAAATCCCGACGGTATCTGGACTTGAGCCAACACGCACACTGGATTGCAGAGCTGCCGCCATTGGTGGCCAAGGTGGCAGTGCTGGTCAACTGCCCGATGGAAGAGGCGCGGCGCGTGGCCAGCCATCCTGCAATCGATATGGTCCAATTCCATGGGGACGAAGACTCTGGTTATTGCGCGGAATTCGCCCGGAGCGGGCATGCATTCATCAAAGCGCTGCGGCTGGGGTGTTTGGCAGACATTGGGTCGGCGGGCCAGTACTCGACGCGCCACGTTTTGGTCGATGCGCATGTCACTGGGGCGTTTGGCGGGACTGGGGTTCCCATCG
Source organism: Spartobacteria bacterium (assembly GCA_043788785.1). GTDB lineage: Bacteria > Verrucomicrobiota > Verrucomicrobiia > Chthoniobacterales > Chthoniobacteraceae > CAIURC01. Next base: position 5,760 of record JAYVTN010000316.1, read on the forward strand.
ATCTCGAGTTGGCGGCTCGCTGCGTGCAGGAGCATTCGGGCCTATACGTCATCATCGCCGGCGGTTTAACCCCTTCGAATGTAGCTGAAACAGTTCGCGTTACAGAGCCGTATGCGGTGGATGTGGCCAGCGGCGTCGAGTCAGCTCCGGGACGCAAAAGTGAAGAGTTGCTTGCGGCGTTTATCGGTGCTGCCAAAAGGGGGAGGTAGCGAGAGAGGCGGTTTCGGGGTGATTTCAGCCCGAAAAGTAGGGTCAACAAAGAATAGTGCGTGACGGGATGCCCCCGTGGCAGGCATCGTGCTATTAGCTTTACCTTACAACTACCCCCCTGAAGATTTTTTCACCCATGGTCAAAATCAGCTCTACTCTGTGTGTAATAGGCGTTATCGGTGTGGCTTCTGCCCTCGCCCAGACGCCTGTTCCTGTCACTCGTCCTATAGCCCCAGTCCCGGTCTCGGTGTCCTCGGTTCCTCCTCCCGGGAGTCCCCCGGTGGTGCCACCGACCGTGCCGTCGCCTATCGATCCTCCCATCCAAGGAGCTCCTGCGGCAGTGATTCCTGCTTCCATTCCCGAGGGGGCCGATGCCGTGCCAGTAGCACTGGCTCCCAACGTGGCTCGCGTGAATTCATTCCAAGGCGATGACATCGGTTTGGTCTTGAGCACGCTTGCCCGGCAAGCCGGGGTTACTTTGATTGTGAGCGATAAGGTCACAGTGCCTGGTAACGTCGTGACGGCTCGGATCGAGAATAAGACCCCGCTTCAAGCCCTCGGCATCATCGTGAACTCCAAAAACTTGATCATGGACGAGAAAGACGGCGTCTTCTACGTCAAGACCATAGACGAAAAAGCCAAGGAGCCAACCGATAGCGGCAACTACACCCTGAGTTACGCGACTTCGGCGGATGTGCTTGCGCTGCTTTCAAGCCAGTTGGCCAGTGGTTTGCCTGCCCAGTCCGATGTGCGCACCAACACGGTTTTCTTCCGGGAAACCAAGTCGAACATGGGCAAGATCATGGAATTCCTGAAGTCCATCGACCGTCCGACCCAGCAGGTCATGATTGAAGCGCGGTTGGTCGAGATCACAGCCAATCCAAAGCAAAGCTACGGAATCAACTGGGGCGGGATCGTAGGCAGCTCCCAGAATCCGCAGATCCTCCGCTATGGCGGCAGCACCCTGGGCTCGGCTAAGATCAATCCCATCACGGGCGCAGTGACTGCGAGCTCGTTGCCTGCCGTGGTGACCGATCAGCAAACGGGTGGCTTCAAGCCCCAAGAGCTTCTCCGGGGCGGGACTCGGCTCAGCGATCTTGGCCGTACATTGGGTGGGCAGTTCGCCATTCTGAGTCTTCC
>JAYVTN010000317.1:0-4752 GCA_043788785.1 Spartobacteria bacterium
CGGTTTGCTGGCTTGCAGATCCGCTTTCTTGGCGTTCTTTTCAACCGGTTTCTCCACCGGTTTAGCTCCCTTTACTTTGGGCGCTTCTTCTCCCGAGCCGCCCGGGATGATTTCCCTGACCGCAACCGCTTTGTCGTTGATCAATTCCATCAGGACCAACTCGATGGCTTTGAGTTGCCGCGTCAAACGCGGGGCCACCTCTGGTTTGGGCGGCTCGTTCTGGTATTGGTCGAAGCCCATGAAAAACTTTAGCGGCAGCTCCACGCCCTTCTCTTTGGCTTTGTCCGTAACCCGTTGAACGGTTTCCTTCAATTGATCCTGGAACTGCACGGGAGTGGCCGGCTCCAAGGGCAACTGCATGGCTTTGAGCTCTTTGAGCAGCGCCGATACTGACTCCCGATGTCCGTCCCGCTGGGCTTCCAGCGCCTTAAGGTTCTTGGGCTCAGGATACGGGGCCAATGCCTGCAAACGCTTGAGTTCAGAGGCTTGGCGCTCGTACCCGGCCTGCGCGTTCTCGTATTGGGATTTGGCACCCATGGCCAAGAAGGCGAGCACGCCAGTGCCAATCAGCACAAACCCTCCGAAACCCGCGACAAACTTATTCTCTTTGAGCCAGTTCATTTATCGCTGATGGGATTTTTGAGGATGAGAGGTACCGAGTATTCGTAAGCCCATTCGGTTTCATTGGGCACCGAGCGACCCAGTTCCTCCTTGTTGACCTCGTACAGGGGGGATTCGCCCAGCTTGGCGAGAAAATCGTCTACCACCGTCGCACCCCGGGGATTCTCCAAATACAACCCCCGTAACATCAATACCTTTGCCGGAACCCCGGCTGGTTTGTTTGGTTTCCCAACACCGTTTTGAACAGTCACGGGGACCACGGGAACTGCTGCTTGGCTGGCTTCCTCAATGCCCAGTGAGACGACCCACAATGCATCTCCAGAGATACGTGAGTTGATGTCGTTGATGAGATTGACCCAGTACGCCCGGCCACTGACCACCTTCAGCAGCGGTGTCGCCGCCGCTTCCTGGCGCTTGCGGTCCGCGCGCACGGAGTTCATCCGCGTTTCCACGTCCTTGAGGGGCGCGACCAGCTCCTCGACTTTGGCTGCGACCTCTTGGGTCACAGCTTGGGCCCGGCTATAATAGAGCCACCACGTGGCTACGGTCAGGAGCAAACAAACTCCCGCCAGGACCAGGAAGGGCTTCTTCCGGGCCAGCCACTTGCGATTCTCAACGCCATCGGACTCCAGGTTGAGCTCCATCGGGCAGCTCGCCATATTGCGCAGCGCCAACCCCACCAGCTCTCCCATGGTGTGGGCCTGGCGCCCAATCTCATCCACGCTCAGTTCGCCGCCCACAGCCACATTGCGCAGCGGGTTGAAGAACTCCACAGGCAATTGGAATTTCTCTTGGAAAAACTCCCGCATGTAAGGCAGCGAGGCGCTACCTCCACACAGAAACACCTGCGCCGGGGCGGACCCATGTTGCTGGGCGCGGTAAAAACTGATCGAGCGGGCGATTTCCGAATGCAACCGCGTCATCGTGTTGCGGATCATCTTGGAAACCCGCGCCACATCGATGTCATCGGGATCCGCATACCCGCCACCCAAACTCACAAATCCGTCGCTACGCTTGCGGTCCTCGGCGGCCCCGAAAGGTTCATTGAATTCCTTGGCAATGGCCTCGGTGATCTTCGCGCCCCCGATGGGGATGCTGCGGCTGAAAACCTTGTTGGTCTCCACAAAAATCAAGTTCGTCGTGCGGGCCCCGATATCGACGATTAACGAGCACCCTGCCTGATCGCTGTAGTTGTAGCGATAGGCATTGTAGAGAGCCATGGGCGATACATCGACCACATTGGTCCTCAGCCCCGAACCCTCCACGCTCGCATTGATCTCTTCGAGCAGGTCCGACTTGATAGCCACCAGGACGACCTCTACCTCTGTCCCGCCCGTATCCATCAACTGGTAATCCCAAACAACCTCGTCGATAGGGAATGGCACATTTTGCTGCGCCTCGAAAGCCACGATCTGGTCCGCTTGCTCTTGGCCCACCGACGGCAACTTAACAAACCGGGTAAAGACTGCCTGGGCCGACACCGAGTAGTTGACCTGGGAACGTTTGACTCCCATGCCCTCGACCATCTCCGAGATGGCCATTTTGGCTTGGGCGAGGCGCGAGCCATCCGCGGCTGGATCAGCCAACAATCCGGCCGACCGATAGTCGGTCAACACCAGCCCGCCGTTTTTGCTGGCCTGGAACCCAGCAATACCCACGTTCTGGGTACCCAAGTCCAAACTCAGGATCCGCTCGGATGCAGCCATGAATAGTTTCCGGGAAAACCTTTAGTGGATGTGTTTGACCGCCTCATAGCGGTCAAAGAAGAGCGGCGCGAAGGGGGTCTCGCTCTTGTTGAGGACCAAGCCCGGCAAGTGGGGCACGTTTGGAATCGCACCCGGCTTGTGGCTGGTTTTGTCGAGCACCTGACCCTGGCGGGAAACTTCCACCCACACGTTATCGATACTCCCCTGGCTCAACGCCCTGCCTCCCGTCAAACGCTCCAACGATCGCGGCGCCACGTAGACTACCGAGAAATGATCCCGACCCTTGGGGATACTCACATGGGTGACTTCCCCGTCCAAAAGCTTCTTCTCCACCAAGATAGTGTATTTGAAGGTCAGCTCATCAATGTCCTCAACTTTGGTCTCGAATTCCACCTCCACCTCCAACCACTCCCCTGTCTTGTACCGCTTGTTTTGACCACCGGTGACGTTGAATTCCGGGGTCTTAACCACCGACGGAAGTACCTTGGAAAGTTTCACCGCACCCACCGGCACGGCCGTTTGGGCCAGTCCAGTGAGTCCAAACGAGCCTACTACCAGTACCGAGAACAGAAATGTTTTCATGGAGGGGGGGGATTTTTTTAGGGGTTTTCTACTCTCCCGGGAAATTCCTGTTTCTTGTCGAATATTTGATTTGGCTTGGGAAGTAAAAAGTGGCGCAAACCCTTAATCGATGCGGGTTTTGAAATATTCAATGGTTTGACGAATGCCTTGGTCGAACTCCACCTTCGGCTCCCAATGTAGAACCGAGCGCGCCCGCGTGATATCGGGTTGCCGAACCTTTGGATCATCAACAGGTAGCGGACGATACTCGATGGGCGAAGGGGTGCCGGTGATCCGCTGGATCTGCTCGGCGAACTCCTTGATCGTCATCTCCCGCGGATTGCCGATGTTCACGGGTTCATGGAAGTCGGACATCGCCAACTTGAAGATCCCGTCAATCAAATCACTGACGTAACAGAAGGAACGCGTTTGGGAGCCGTCTCCAAAGATGGTAAGCGGCTCATTGGTGAGGGCTTGGCCGATAAAGGCCGGCACAACCCGCCCGTCCCGCAGGCGCATCCGGGGCCCGTACGTGTTGAAGATCCGCACGATCTTGGTGTCGACGTGATGAAAGCGGTGATACGCCATCGTGATAGCCTCGGCGAAACGCTTGGCTTCGTCGTAAACCCCGCGCGGTCCGATGGGGTTGACGTTGCCCCAGTAATCCTCACGTTGCGGGTGCACCAGCGGATCCCCGTAACACTCCGATGTGGAAGCCAAGAGGAAGGTCGCCTTCTTTGCCTTGGCCAGCCCCAGCGCGTTATGGGTCCCCAAAGCGCCCACCTTCAATGTCGGTATCGGATGCTCCAAATAGTCAATCGGACTCGCAGGGGAGGCGAAATGGAATACAAAATCCACGTCATCGGGCAGGAAGATGTAGTCGGAAACGTTCTGCTTGATGAAGCGGTAATTCTCGTTTCCCGCCAAATGGGCGATATTGGCATCGCAGCCGGTTAGGAAGTTATCGAGCCCGATGACCCGGTGGCCTTCAGCCAAGAGCCTGTCGGAGAGATGGGAACCCAGAAATCCGGCACCGCCGGTAATGACGGAGATAGGACGCGAATCAGAGCGTGTAAACATGATGGTGGAGGGTTTGTCTACGCCCCCGGCTCCGGGCGTGGAAGCGCAAAATGAAACCAAAGCCCCCGCCCGGCCCAAAGAGGAGGGTAATCCCGTTATGCCTGGAGCTCAAATTGGCTCATGGCGAGGAATGCCCCATAGCGGCTTTCTATAGCCTCCTGCGTGAGGGTGCGCAGACGTTCCAGGCTGAAGGCCTCCACATTGTAGCTAGCCAGCACACTGCCATAAACAACCGCCTTACGAAGTTGCCCGAAGGTGACCTCCCCCGGATCCTGAGCCAAATATCCGGCCAATCCCCCGGCGAAAGTGTCCCCGGCCCCCGTTGGGTCGTGGATATCCTCCAAAGGATAGGCGCCGCAGCTGAAAAACTGGTTATCCCCAAAGAGCAAACAGCCATGTTCGCCTTTCTTGATGGCCACAAAACGCGGGCCCAGCGCCCGGATTGCCGCTCCAGCCCGGATCAAGCTGGTTTCCCCGGTCAATTGGCGTGCCTCGCTGTCGTTGAGAATGAGCATGTCCACCCGGGGCAGCAACGCCCGCAAATCCCCATTGGCGATGTTGATCCATAGATCCATCGTGTCCGCGATGATGAACCGGGGCGCGCGGACCTGGTCGAGCACATGGCTCTGGAGCTTGGGGGCGATATTGGCCAAAAGCACGATCTGGGGCTTGCAATAGCTCGCCGGCAATGTCGGCGTGAAGTGCTCGAACACGTTGAGCTCCACACTGCGCGTCTCCCGCGTGTTGAGGTCCCACATGTATTCTCCCGACCAGCGGAAGGTCT
>JAYVTN010000318.1:0-2295 GCA_043788785.1 Spartobacteria bacterium
ATACGTGATCAGCGGCCGGTTGGCTACCGGGATCAGCGGCTTGGGCCGTTGCTGGGTCAACGCCTTCAGGCGCGTGCCCAAGCCCGCCCCTAGCACGAATGCGGTCGTGATATCCATGCCGAAGAAAACGGGCAGGCTCCCGGCTATTCCATGCCCAGCTTCTCGCGACCCGCCGGGGAAATCAGGGCGGGGCTCCATTGCGGCTCCCACACGAGCTCCACGTTGGCGCTTCGAACGCCTGGGATGCCCAGGATCCGCTGTTCGGCATCGGCCGCCAGGGAAGGCCCCATCCCACAACCGGGAGCCGTCAAGGTCATGCTCGCTTTAACCGCGAACCCGCCCTCGGGAGTCTCGTTGGCCTCCAAACTGTAAATCAACCCCAGATCCACAATATTGACCGGGATTTCCGGGTCATAACAATTGCGCAACTGGGCCCAGACCGCGTCCAGGTCGAAAGGGCCGTCGCTGGTGGGGTCGTTCTGAGGGGCTTCCTTGCCCAGCGCGTCGGAATCCTTGCCGGCGATCCGGTACAAGCCCGGGTAATTGGCCACATGGACCGTGAAAGAGCCGCCCAATGCCTGGGTGATTAGCACCGCAGTTTCGGCCGGCAAGGTGACGGATTCCCCGCTGGGGATACGCACCACCTCGACCGCGCGGTTTAGGGGGATAAAACCTTCGTCATTCATAAGCCTAGAGTTGAACCTTCCAGCGCGTTTCTGGCTGCAAATTGATCTCCTGCTCGCCAACTTCGAACCCGCAGGCCCGAAGCAGGTAGGCCACCCCCTCGCGGCTGCCCATGGTCTGTTTGAGGCTATGGGCAAAGAGCTCGATGTACTCCTTGTAACTGTCGAGATCCAAGGCACCGTCGGACACATACCGGGCCAACTCCTGGTCATGGTGCTCGATCATTTCGAAAAGCGCGCGCCGGAGCCGGGTCCGCATGACGGGATCGACCACCAGTTTGAAAGGGTTGGCAGTGGGATCCGAGGGCAACGGTTCATTGCTCACGTCCAGGGCAAGGGTTGTCAGCGGGTAATCTTGGGTCGGGTCGCTCATGGTGCGGTACGGATAGGGATGGTGGAGAGTGGGATGGAAACGGGAACCTATACACGGCCTTGGACGCGCGACAACCTTTGGTGCAGCCGCCCAGTGGATAGGAATCGCTCAGGGGAGGCCCCCATTGCCCCGGGGACCATCGGGGCGGAAGGTTCAATCTATGAAGGGCCCTGCTTTTAGAGCTTCCAGTCCGCCCGAAAGGCTCGAGCCCAGGATCGCTCCCGCCCTGGCTAGTCCCGTGGAACTTGCAGGGTTGGCACCGGCGACCGGCTTCAAAATCAACGGCGAGTCGGTCCAGGATTACGCTGGGCTTTCGGTCAGCGCCGCAGGGGATGTCAATGGCGATGGCATCGGCGATCTACTGGTAGGGGCACCTCTTTCCTCTAGCCACGGGTTGTATTCCGGCATCGCCTATGTGGTTTTTGGCAAAGCCGGAACCCGGCCCGCGGTGGATCTGGCAGATTTGAATGGCTCCAATGGCTTCAAGATAGTCGGCGAGGGCGCGGGCGACCTCGTGGGCTTCAGCGTTAGTCGTGCGGGCGATGTCAACGGCGATGGGGTTGCGGATATCGTGGTCGGGGCTGACCGGGCCGACTCCAGCGCTGGCGTCGCTTACGTGGTGTTTGGAAAATCCGGGGGCTTCCAGCCCGTCGTCCAATTGGGTGCCCTGGACGGGACTAACGGGTTCAAAATTACCGGGGAACGCCCGGGGGATCACGCCGGCAGGGCGGTCGCTGCGGCCGGAGATCTCAATGGGGACGGATTGGATGATCTAGTTATCGGCGCCTACACGGCGGCCGCTTCGGGCAGCACGAACAACCCTTCAGGTGCCGCCTATGTCGTTTTTGGAAAACGCGGTGCTTGGCCACGAGCCGTCGCTTTGGGCGGTCTGACCGGCACGAACGGCTTCCGCATCGATGGGGTCTCAGAGGGCGATCACTTCGGGTACTCGGTGGCCAGGGCCGGAGATATCAATGGCGATGGGGTAGGCGACCTGGTCATCGGAGCCGAACGTTCTGCGGTCCACGGAGGGTTCTCGGGCTCTGCCTACGTGTTCTTTGGGACCCGGACGGGGCAGGCCCCGATCCTGCGGGCTGCCGATTTAAACGGCTCCAATGGGTTCACTCTCCACGGCGAGATGCCCGGAGACCGCTTTGGACGCTCGGTCGCCGCTGCCGGGGATGTCAATGGGGACGGTTTCGCCGATATCGTGATCGGCGCTTATGGCTCGGATTCCGC
>JAYVTN010000319.1:0-6259 GCA_043788785.1 Spartobacteria bacterium
CAGGTTGTGTTCGATCGAGTACTGGTCGATTGCAGAATCGATCAGGCGCAGGTCGTTTTTGATGGTGCTAGCCTGCGACCGCTTCCGGGCACGCAGGAAATTGGGGATCGCGATGGCCGCCAACAAGGCGATGATCGCTACCACAATCATGATTTCAACGAGGGTGAAGCCCCCACGTCTGTTGCTTACATTTTGTATCATAATATGATTTCGTTTATTCTATTCCGCCGAAGTTTATAGCGGGAGGACATCCTATGGGGAGCATGTCCAATGCCAAGACAATCCAACCCAGCCCAGCCCAACACCATACCCCCACGTGTTCGCTACCGTGCATCCAGCCGTTTAATCGCCAGCTTTTCCCGTAATCTCCCCAACCAATTGTTGGGCCCGCAAGCTGGTCTCCATGTTCCTGCCCAGCACCGTCCGGTACGCCCGTAGCACTCCCAGTGCACGATTCCGATCCCCAGCCCAAAAACTCACTTTGGCGGCCACCAGCACATACTCGGGATTGTGGGGCCACAGCTCCAGCATCCGCTCCGTATCCGCCACGGCTTCCGGCCAGAGCCTGTGCTCGGCGAAAAAGAGGGCTCTCCGCCTAAAACATTCCGGCGCGTCCGGGCCCGCTTCCACCGCACGCCCGAACGCGTCCCGGGCCTGCTGGAAGCTTCCCAACTCGGAGAGGAAACGACCCCGGTCCAAGTGGGCCCCCACCATCCGATGGTCCAGTTCCAATGCGCGGTCTAGACACCGGATCGCTTCCGGTTGATGACCGGAACTACCCAAGGCCGTTCCCAACATTGCCCATATCCGAGGATTGTTCGGCTCCCACCTCTGCACCCGGACCCCCTCGGCAACCGCTTCCCGGTACCGGCCCTCGTCATTGTAGCTTAGAGCTAGGTTTAAGCCGGTTGCCGGGGATTCCGGGTAAAGTTTCTGGGCCTGGGTGAAAACCGAGACACTGTCATGCCAGTGCTGGGCCTGGCGGAAACTCAGCCAGCCCAACCCAACCAGGATCGCAAGCACAGCGACCCCTCCCGCAATGGCTCCCCGCCTAAGCGAATCCCTGCCAAGCCACTTCTGCCATGGAAGAAACGTGATGCCTACCAGCAGCCCCATCATCGGCACATACATATAGCGGTCCGCGAGCCGCGAGCTCCCAAGCCCGACCAGGCCGATTACCGGGCCCAGTCCAACCAAAAACCAGAGCCAACCCGCCAGCAGGCCAGGCATTTTCCTGCGCAATACCCAGGCGGCCGCGCTAAGCCCCACCACAATCGACACGGCTGCCCCCAGTTCCATCCCACCCACGCTAAATGGAATGGGATAATGGATACTCAACCGCGTCGGCCAAATCCATTGCCCCAGATAGAGCATGCAGTTGACCGGCACGTTAGCCAGGCGCCGGCCTAGCCCGGAAGCTTCCAACGGCTGCAATGCCCGGAAGCCCACCTGCGACTTCCACGCCAGCCATGCCACCGCCACGGCGATAAGCAAAAGAGGCAGCTTTTCCAAAACCGTGCGCCGGGAAATTCCCACCTGGAAAGGCCAGCCATCAAGGACGAAAAGCAGCACCGGGACGGCCATCACGGCAGGTTTGGTCATTGCGGCCAGGCCGTAAACGCCCAGCAGCGCCAGGTACCGTCCCCATCCGGGCCTGGAGCGATACGCCCCGTATGTAATGACCGTCAGTAGGGAAAAGGTCCCGGCCAATAGATCTTTTCGCGCAGAAAGCCATCCGGCGACCTCCACATTGAGCGGATGGAGCGCAAAAAGCATTGCTACTAAAGCGCTGCGCACCCGGTCGCGGCTGAACGCGAAGACCGCCCCATAAAGCAGCACCGCATTGAGCGCCTGCAGCAGTACGCTGGTAAGGTGGTGTCCTTTGGCATCGTTCCAAAACAGACTGAAGTCCAGCATCCGGCTCAGCACCACGAGCGGTTCCCAGTATTCGACTTCCGGGGTCGGACGCAAAAAGCCGGCTGTAAACGCCCACTCCAAGCACCCCGCACGCAAACCGGCGGAAACCGGGACGTTGCCAACGATGAAAAGGGGGTCGTCGTAGTTGATGAAACCAGCTTCCAACAACGGCCCAAAGGCAACGAAAACCCCAAGGACAAGCGCCGCGACAACCAGCAAGTGGCGCACGGTTTCGCCAACCCGATGGATTGGCGCGCAGGTCTCCTTCTCTGAAGCCCGTGCAGCCCGGGGCGTCAAATCCATAGCGTTGAGACCCTAGCCAGCCAAAGTTTGCCGCTCCCCGGCACAGCACACCATCTCCATTGCTCTGAGTGTCGCATTGCGCCAAAACAACCCTAGGCCCCAAGTAACTACAACCCTTCTTCCAGCCGCAACCGGCCAATCCGCTTAACATTTGAATCCTTGAATACTCTGTTTCCCGAGCTCATGACGCCTCAGACCGGCCCAAAGACTTCGCCGCTTTTTTCGGAAGCCAGACTCCTGACGCTCTTGGCGCTGTCGTACCAACTTCTGGCGTTGATGCGGTTTGCAAACTCCCCTGATTTCCTGCCCACCCACAGTGACATGGGATTCTACAGCGATTGGGGGCTGCGAATCGCGCACGGCCAGTTGAGCGACGGGCAGGCCTTCTACGGGCTCCCCGGGTACGCTTACCTGCTGGGGGCGTTCTACTGGCTCTTTGGGTTCGACCCCTTTGTTGTGGGGCTGGTTCAAACCCTCCTCTTCGCGCTGGTTGCGGGCTTGCTGTACTCGATGGCGCGACTAGCGTTTGCCGATGCGGAGGGTAACCCCGGGCCGCGCGTGGTTGGGTGGCTTGCGGGTCTGGGATGGATTTTCTTCGTTCCTGCGCAGACCTTTTCGCTCACGCTCATGCCCACCGTATGGGCGCTGCTGGCTTATTGGCTCATCGTTTGGTGGCTGTTACGGACCCGGGCACGGCCACCCCTGGCAGCATGGCTCATCCTGGGGGCGTTCATGGGCATGGTTTCCATGATGGTGGCCACCGTCCTCCTGCTGACGCCTTTGGTGTTGGCGTCCATCTACAAGCACAGCTCCACTCCTCCCTCTTGGCCCCAACGCCTCCGCACCAGCCTTCCCGCCTGCGCCCTCTTGCTCGTAGGGATCGCTCTGGGCGCCGCACCGGCTTCCCTCCACAACCGCCTCCTCGCGCACGAAGCCGTTAACCTTTCAGCCCACAGCGGCATCAATTTCTGGATCGGCAATCATCCGGGCGCCAATGGCTACCCCAAAATGCCCCCAGGCCTGCGCGCCGCCCAAAATGAACTGCTCAAGGATTCCATCAAATTGGCAGAAGCGGCCGCAGGCAAACCGTTGCCTCGCTCCGAGGTTTCCCGGTACTGGACTCAAAAGGCGACCGCTTACATTCGCGCTCACCCACTTGAATGGCTGGCGCTGATTGGCCGCAAGTTCCTCAACTTCTGGAACGTCTACCAATACGACGACGTCACCTGCATCAAACTCTTCCAGGATGCCGGGATCACATGGCCTTTGGGTTTGCGCTTTGGCTGGATCGCTGCGCTCGCAATTCCCGGCATGTTCATTGCCTGCAGGCGAATGGCTTCATCGCGATGGATCGCCGCGGCCGTGCTCTTGCACATGCTCGCCTTGATGCCAGTGTTCATCACCGAACGCTATCGGCTTGCGGCGGTCCCGGGCTTGCTCCTGTTTGCCGCATGGACGTTGTACTCCCTCCATGGCTGGATCCTGCAACGGCAATGGCTGGCAGTTGTCAGCTTGGCCGGCTCCTGCGTGGCCTCCGCATGGTTGGTTTCCATCCCCCGCACCGATACCTCCCTCTGGTCCCTGGATTTTTACGAGGCCGGTATCCGTGCTTTGGACCACAATTCCATGGATCGCGCCGAAGCCAATTTGGCGCAGGCCCTGAGCTACTCCCCGCATAGCGCCGACATCAACTTCGCGGTGGGCAACCTTTTCTACAAACGCGGTGAGAATCGCCTGGCGCTACCCTTCTACAAGCGGGCCCTGGATCTCAACCCACGCCACGATGGCGCCCTCAATAACCTCGGGATTCTCGCCCTCCAGGATAAACAATTGGATCTGGCTGAGACTTTTTTCAATGCCTGCCTAGCCGTCGAGCGGGATAACCCGAAAACCTATTACCTCCTGGCATGTACGCGTCTTGAGAAGGGTGACATCCCCGGGGCCACGGCTGCGCTCGGCGCCGCTCTCCGGCTCAAACCCGGTCAAGCCGAGTTCCTCCAGCTCAAGGCCAAACTCGGGACGCCCCGATGACCTTCGCCTTTCAGCCGCCACCCTGGCTCCAACGCTGGCGCACCTGGATCCTCCTCAGTCTCATGACAGCCCTCGCTGTCGGCCTCTTCGCTCAAGTTCGGCACTTCGAATTCCTTAATTTTGATGACCCGGTATTTATCGCCACCAATCCCTGGATTAAAGACGGGATTACATGGGAAGGCGTGAAATGGGCATTTAGCGCCAACCTATTGGAGGCCTCTCCGAGAGCAGAGTATTGGGGCCCGATCACGCTCCTGAGCAGGATGGCGGACATTCAACTCTATGGATTGAACGCGGGCGGGCACCACGTCACGAGCGCTTTGCTCCACCTCCTCAACTCGTGCCTGCTCTTTGGCGCGATGTTCGCCTTGACCCGGGAGTGGGGGAAATCGGCTCTCGTCGCGCTGATCTTCCTGGTTCACCCGCTCAACATCGAAGCCATCGCTTGGCTCTCAGCGCGCAAAGACTTGTTGAGCGCCACATTCCTCTTCCTCACGCTCGCCGCCTACGGCCACTACGCCCGTCTTCCATCCCGCGGCAGATACGCCCTGCTCGGCATGGCATTTGTAGGCGGGCTCATGTCCAAACCCATGGGGGTGACCACTCCTTTCCTCCTACTGGTTCTGGATTTCTGGCCCCTCCAGCGATGGCACGCCGCGCGGGCCAACCGACAGGAACAGTTCCGCTTGGTCGCGGAAAAACTCCCCTTGCTCCTACTAGCCGCCGCAGCCGCGGCCTCTGCTGCGATGAGCCAGAACGACCGGGGCGCTATGAGCGACCCCCGCGTTTTTCCCCTTTCCCTCCGGCTCGGCAACGCGGTGCTCTCCTACGGCACCTATCTGCGGCGCATGTTCTGGCCCGTGGATCTGGCCATCTATTATCCGCATCCCGGGCCGGCTATAGCTTGGGCCCACGTGGCGCTGGCACTGGGGGTCCTTGTGATCCTTTCGGTCGCCAGCCTCCTCCTACACAGACGTTTCCCATACCTCCTTGCTGGCTGGCTTTGGTTCTTGGGCGTCCTCGTGCCCGTGATCGGCCTGGTCCAGATCGGCTCCCATGCCATGGCTGATCGCTACGCCTATGCGGCTCTGCCCGGCTTCTGGATGGCCGTGATCTGGCTCTGCTGGCCTTCACGCAACGCCCGCGCCCAAACCGCCTCCTTCCACGCTCTGGCCGCAGTCACTCTTGTCGGCTCCCTGGCCTGGGTGTCCTCCGGGCAGCTCGCTTCCTGGCGCAATAGCCAAACCGTTTTCCGACGCGCCATCGCCGTCACCCAGAACAACGATACCGCTTATCAAAATCTCGGTACCGACTATGCAGTCAAAGGCCAATGGCAGCTCGCCCGCGACAACTTCGCCCAAAGTCTGCGTATCCGCCCGCTCCAACTCAATGGTTGGAACAACCTGGCGGCCGCCGAAGCCGCCCTGGGCAACGATGAGGCCGCGTTGCAGGCCTATTCCGTGGCCCTGCAAATCAACCCGGCGCTGCCAAAGACCCATTTTTATTTGGGAAAGCTCCTCCTCAAACACGGACAGATTGGGCCGGGCGAAGCCGCCTTCACACGGGCAATGGAATTGGCCCCGGACTGGGCGGAGCCCTCCAAGGAACTAGCCCGCAGCCTCTCCAAAAGGGGAAACTCAACCCAAGCGGTTTCCATCCTTAGCCGCTATCTGGCACATGCCCCTGCGGACCGGGAGGTTCAAGCGCTTCTGGAGCAGATCCGGGCGTCCGCCCCGGAGCCCTCCCCGGCTTCCCCTTAGCAGCCGGCCTCTCTTACGTTGCCCCGTTGCGAGCCTTTGCGTGAGTGATCCCCCGCCTTCCCCGAGCGGCGGCTGGATAGCATCCAGGCCGTGGAGGTGGGCGTCTGGACTTTGATCGGGCCATAGCAACCGAAATCGCCGTAGCCAGGGCTCGATGGGGAATGGTGTCGAAATAGGCGCTCAGGTCGGCGTCGACCATCTCGGTCTTCCCTTTCCTAAGCTCCTTTACGACCGCATCCATCGCTTGC
>JAYVTN010000320.1:0-3702 GCA_043788785.1 Spartobacteria bacterium
CTGCGAGCAAGAAGCGTTCAATGCGAGCCAAGAACAATGAGCACGCCCGCCATGGCCAGCCCAAGCTCACGTGGCCCCTGGTCCTCATTGATGAGGCTCACCGTCTTCGCAATCCCAACTCCCAGCAATCCCTGGCCTCCCGCAAACTGGCAGCGCTGGCTCAATTCACCATTTATCTGAGCGCGACGGCCGGCCAATGCCCACACGAACTCTCTTACCTGGGCCGGCTTCTCTTTCCTCAGCCGCCACTTTCGGCGGGGGCCCTCACGGAGCTCGATCTTTTTAGAGCCCTCATGAAACAACTCGGCATCGGCAAGGCCCGCGGGCGTTGGAAGAACTGGAAATGGGAACCGAATGCCGCCGACCGCCAGATGATGTCGGAGCGGCTCTATAAAGGTGGCAACGCCATCGGCCTGCGTCGGCGGCCCTGCGATATCGAGGGCTGGCCAGAGGTCCAGCGCGAACTGGCCCCCACCTCGCTCGACCCGCAAAACCGCCGGCTGTATGAGGCGACCTGGCGGGAGTTTCGCCAGGAACTCGGGCTTCTGGGCGGCAGCACGCGCCGTCCCACAGGCTGGGCTGCCGACCTGCGGTTCCGCCAAAAGGCCAGTCTGCTGCGCAGCTCGGGAAGCGTTGATTTTGTCGCTGATCTGCTCTCAAACGGCCAACAAGTCGCCATTTCGGTCGCGTTCCTTGAAACCAGCACGATGATCCGGGAAAAACTCGAAGGGCAGGGCTGGTTAGTGGGCGAACTCAATGGCCAACAAACCTCGGAGACCAACGAGCAAACCAGAATGGCCTTTCAATGCGGCAAACTCGATGTCGTCGTGTTTACCGTCACCGAATCCATCTCGCTCCACCAAGGCGAACACGCCGGGGGCGAACGTGAGCGCTCGCTGGTCGTGCATGACCAGCGTCACAGCGCCATTCAGCTTCAACAGATCGAAGGCAGATGCCATCGCGACGGCCAACGCGCCCTCATCTACTATGCTTATGCCGAAAACACGGTTGAAGAAAAAATTGCCGCGACGGTTCTCTCCAGGATGTCTTGCATGGACGGGATGGCGGGGGACGACACCACCTTGATCGAAGCGCTATTCCAGATTTTCGAAAAAGAGGAGGTGTGCTACGGCTAGCGCTGGCGAAGGCGCTTGGGAAAGCCTTGATCCAGTGCTGATAAAAAAGCCCGCCAGGCCTTGGTCATGCCCGTGCGGGGATCCCGCTCGACAGCCCGGATTGCGGCTTCTGTTGCATGGCTTACACCCAATGGACAGCGCCGTCCCGCGCCTCACCCTCCTGGGGGCCTCCGGTCCACTCATCGGCCCAGGAGGAGGGTGCCTTCTTTCTGGATCCGGCCGCGGAACTGTTCGGCTAAGGCGGCGAGAATCCACGGGAGATCAATCTCCACCCGCACGTTAGCCTCCTCGACGTCCACGCGTCCGGAGACGTTTTGGCCAAGCGCGCTGGCTTGGAAGTGTAGGCGGTCGCCTTCCCACCGCTCTTTGAACCCGACGACCTGGCCGCCCATTTGGTCGCCAATCCGGGAAAAACCTTCCTGAAGCCGTTGGCGGGCTTGAGCGCGTCCAAGATTATGGGGGATGTCGACTATAACGGGTTTGGACATATTCCTCGGAGCAAGTATGAAGGTTGAAGTATGACGTTATGAAGGTGCGTAGCGGGAGGTCCATTCCTATCACTCCTGTGGCCCGAACCGATCGGGTCGGCTCCGACCTTTCGGCTCGAACGGGTTCACCGCCCCGGCCTGTCGTCCCTCTGCCGTGATCACTAAAGTTGCCAACCGGGCCGCCAAACTGCCTCAAACTTTAGTCCCAACTGCCGAATCTAGGTTGAAGGGGTTTTGACAGGCCGATCAGGGGAGACTGTGGCCGGAGAATGGCGGGGGGCGGATTTTTTTCTTGAGGGGAGAGGGAGCGATGAGGGAGGATTGCCATTCCCGACAAAGCCCATAGACAATAGCCAACCAACGATGACCCTGCTTTCCACCGATTACTCCCCAGCCGAGGTTCGCCTCCTCTCGACCCGTCTGGAGAACGCTTCCCTAATCGATTGCCTGCGTTGGGCCTCAGACCGCTTCGGCAAGCGCGCTGCCATCGGCACCAGCTTCCAGGGTGCGGGGTTGGTCATGATCCATCACGCCCTCCAAGCCGGTTTGCCATTGGACGTGTTCACCCTTGATACCCAGCTGCTTTTCCCCGAAACCTATGAGCTCAAGACCCGCTTGGAGGAGTTCTTCGGCTTAAAAATCGCCAGCTTGCTCCCCGAACAAACCCCAGAGCAACAGAGCCACGAGCTGGGGCCCGATTTGTGGACGGCCAATCCCGACTTATGCTGCACCCTGCGCAAGGTCGTCCCGCTCCAGCGCAAACTCGAAGACCTAGCAGTCTGGATCACGGGCGTGCGTCGGCAACAGTCTGATACGCGTGAGAAAACCGGTATTGTGGAGCTCTACCACTTTGACGTGCTGCGGGACCGCTACATCCTGAAGCTCAATCCCATGGTGTCCTGGTCCCGCGAGCAGGTGTGGGATTACATCAAAGAGCATGGAATTCCCTATAATGCCTTGCACGACCGCGGGTACCGCTCGATCGGTTGCCAGCCTTGCACCCGGGCAACTGCCGGAGGCGAGGACGAGCGGGCGGGCCGCTGGACGGGCTTCAATAAAGCCGAATGCGGGATCCATACCTTCCTGGGTGCCAGCATTTAGGCCTCCAAAGGCGCCATTCAATCTTCCAACTTTCCAATCCTAAAACGCCCATGCATTCCCACCCCGCTTACGCCGGCCTTTATCCCGCTCCTGCTCCAGACGAACCGCCGACATTTTTTCCCGAGAAGATCTCGCGTTCCGACAGCGCCCATCTGGATGCGTTGGAAAGCCAGAGCATCTTCCTGATCCGGGAGGCGTTCCATCACTTCAAAAACATCTGTATGCCCTGGTCGATGGGCAAGGATTCCAATGTCCTCATTTGGCTCTCCAAAAAGGCGTTTTGCGGGCATATCCCGTACCCGCTCCTCCATATCGATACGACCTACGAGTTTCCCGAGATGATCGAATACCGGGAATGGGCCGTCAAAGAGTACGGACTGAATCTAATTGTGAAGATCAACGAGGCGGCCCGCACCGGGACGGGCGATTACGCGCAGCGTGGCCCGATCGGCTACGACACGGCGGATCCGGTGACCGTTACCCATGAACTCAAAACCATGGCTTTGCAGCAGGTCATGGCCGAGCACAAATGGGATGCGTTGATTACCGGCATCCGTCGCGACGAGGATCCTACCCGGGCCAAGGAACGTTACTTCAGCCCGCGTACCAAGGACTTCGAGTGGGACTACAAGGATCAGCCGCCTGAATTCTGGAACCAGTTCACCACCAGTTGCGCCCCAGGAGAACATGTCCGCGTACAGGCGCTCCTGGATTGGAGCGAACGCGACATCTGGCTCTACATCCAGCGGGAAGGGATCCCGATTCCCAAGATGTATTTCGCCCGCACAGCCAAGGATAGCCGACGCTACCGGTTCCGCTCCCTGGGCTGTTGGCCGATCTCGGGCCCTGTGGAGAGCGATGCCGATACGATCGACAAAATCATTGATGAACTGGCGGTGACCAAGACCAGCGAGCGTGCCGGTCGCGCCCAGGACCACCACGAACGCAATGCCATGCAGAAGCTGCGCGCCAAAGGC
>JAYVTN010000321.1:0-2524 GCA_043788785.1 Spartobacteria bacterium
GACTGGAGCCCATTTCACCGTGGACCCCCAGGACAGCTCCGGGGAGGTGAAGGCATGAGCCGCGCCACGGATCAGCTCTTGGACGGGGTCGAAGGAGGCTGCGAAGTTCCAGAGATAGGATTGTTGAGTGACCTGGTAACTTTGACCAAAGCCAGGTTGAGCATGCTGGTGATCGTCACCACTTTCGTGGGTTTCTGCATGGGCAGTGGGCCCCATATGGACTGGCTTTTGCTCATTCAAGCCACCGGCGGGACCGCCTTGGCTGCCGCAGCTGCCGCAGTTTTAAATCAATGGATGGAAAGTCACGTGGACCGGCTGATGGAACGCACCAAGGCACGACCCTTGCCGGCTGGGCGTATGAAGCACGGGCATGCGCTGACTTTAGGGATCACCCTGGCAGTGGTAGGAGTAGGGTGGCTCTGGTTGGCGGCCAATCCTCTCAGTGCGCTGTTAGCGGCGGCCACCGTGCTCATCTACTTGCTCCTGTATACCCCGCTGAAACGCAAGACAGCCCTTTGTACGCTGGTAGGCGCCGTTTCCGGGGCTATCCCGCCGATGATCGGCTGGACCGCCGCCAAGGGGGCCCACCCGAGCTTGGGCCTCGGTGCGTGGATTTTGTTTGGCGTCTTGTTTGCATGGCAGATGCCCCATTTCCTGGCGATCGCTTGGATTTACCGGGACGAATACGCCCAAGCCGGGTTCGTCATGCTCAAACGCGACGATGTAAGCGGGGTGAGTACCGCCCTCACCAGTATGGCATTTGCCTTAGGCTTGGCGGCCATCTGCCTGATGCCCTTCTTTTCGGGAATGAACAGCGGTGCCTACTTTTTCGGGGCGCTTCTCTGTAATGTTATTCTCAGCGCTTTTGCGCTCCGTTTCCTGGTCGAACGTTCACGCTCGACGGCGCGACGGCTGTTTTTCGCCTCCATTTTGTTCCTGCCCCTTCAACTCGGACTGATGGTTTTTACCAAATTATGAGGGCACATCATTGGGCAGCATTCGTATGCGGGGCGGCGATGTTGGTCGGCATTGGGTGCGAAAAGAAGGAGGAGGCTATCGAAATCCTGCCGTCCCCGCCGGTTGAACGGCTCCAACATCTCTGGCAGATCCCCGATTTCACACTGACCGAACGCAGTGGGAAAACCGTCACACAAGCTGATTTGCGGGGAAAGGTATGGTTAGCGGATTTTTTCTACACCACGTGTCCCGGCCCGTGTCCGATGCTGACGAGTCGCCTGAGCGAGATCCAGAAGGCCCTCTCGCAGCGGCAAGGAGTGGTTTTGGCCTCAATCTCCACGGATCCCCAGAAGGATACCATTGAGGTATTGAACTTGTATGCGGGCAAATTCGGGGCGGGGGAGAATTGGATGTTTCTCCGAGGCGAGAAAGCGGCGATCTATGAGTTGGCCAACAAGGGCTTTAAATTGAGTGTCACGGAGGAGGGGGGGACGGCCAAAGAGCTGATCACCCACAGCACGAAACTGGCGCTCGTGGACAAAAACGGGACGGTCCGGGCCTTTTACGATGCGATCAACGGCCAAGGAACTGCGGAAATCCTGAGGGATATTGATACTTTGCTTAAGGAAACGCGATGAACGTGCACGATCTGCCGGCCCTTAATGCCAGCCTTAACGGGTTAAGCGGCTTTTTCATCGTCACGGGGTTGATCTTGATCAAGGCGGGGCGGAAAAAGGCACACATCGTGGCGATGGCAACTGCACTGGTGTGCTCGGTGCTATTCCTGAGCAGTTACGTGGCTTACCACTGGCTTTCCCACGGTGTGGTGACCCGGTTCACCCATTCGGGTTGGCCCAGGGGGATCTACTACTTCATCCTTGCCACGCATGTGCCATTGGCGGCCCTCACGGTTCCCTTGGTGTTGATGACCGTGGTGCCTGCTTTGAAATCGCGGTTCGAGCGGCATCGCGCATGGGCCAAGTGGACCGTCCCTGTGTGGCTCTATGTCTCCATCACCGGCGTGTTGGTTTATTTCATGCTCTACCGGTGGTATCCACCTGTGGCCTCCTAATAGCCCACTAATTTCAGACGGCCAGCCCCGCAATCACGGGCGATTGTTGGGGGAAAGGAACCCGTTATATGTCCAAGTGCGAAGTTTGCGGAAATGACTACGACAAGACCTTCGAGGTGCTCATGGAGGGGGAAAACCACACCTTCGACAGTTTCGAATGTGCGATTCATGCTTTAGCGCCCAACTGTCCCCACTGCGGCTGCCGGGTCGTGGGGCATGGGGTAGAGGACGGCGGCCAGATTTTCTGCTGCGCGCATTGTGCGCGGGCGGCTGGGAGCACCGTTCTCAAAGACCGTGCCTGAGGGGGCGGGGAAATTGGCTTGGGCAACCAACGCCAGCTGCCCTCGCAATGGAGTGTCACCGGGAAGTTTTCCGGCAACCTCCTAAAGCGGCACTACTAGTTCTACTTTGTTAGGAAAGTCTTGAGGTTTCTCAAAGGCTGATGTTGACTGCACCCAATCAGTAACCCGAACCACATCTGCGGAACATGCCTCT
>JAYVTN010000322.1:0-13425 GCA_043788785.1 Spartobacteria bacterium
GTTTCCCAGCAGGCCTTGGCAGTATTGCTCCGCATACAGGAGGTCGCGGACGGTCAAGCCAATGGGCACCTCGTACACTCCCGGGCGCTTCACATCGCCTGAGACGGAGAAAAACCGCCTGCCTTTCCATCCGTTGACTCCGTGGCTGGAATACGTCTTACCGCCTCGGAGGAAGATGTAAGGAAACCAGGCGAAGGTCTCTACGTTGCTCACGATCGTGGGCAGATCCTGCAGCCCATTGGTCTCCAGCTTGGGAGGCATGTTGCGTGGCTCAGCCCTGCGGTCCGACATGGCTTCGATCAAGGCGCTCTGTTCTCCGCAGATGTAGCCGCCGGGACTCACGAATACGGAGACCGGAAACGAGCGCCCAAGCAGCGGCGCATCGTTGCCGCAGACGCCAAGCGCCTCGGCGCGTTGAATCTCATTGCGGCATGCGTCGATCTGTTCGCCGTACTCGTGCCGGATAAAAATGAACCCTTGGGTGGCGTCGGTGACCAAGCCAGCCAAGATCACCGCCTCCAGAATCAAATGCGGGTAGCGAAGCAGCAGTTCGCGGTCTTTAAATGTGCCGGGTTCGCTCTCGTCGCCATTGACGACGATGAAGGCACGGTCATCCGATTGTCGCACCCGTGCGGACCGGACAGCGTCGCGCACATCGCGCAGTTTCTGGGCCGAAGGAATACCCGCGCCGCCCATGCCGCACAGATCGGCCGCCTTGAGTTCATCAAAGAGCGATTCGGACCACCCTCCCAGATCGACACCTGCCGCCCAGTCACTTCCCGTGCGCCAGCATTGCACAGACGCGAGTACAACGGGGTCTTTGGAAAAATTTTCCCGGATTTCTCCGACCGCTCCTTGGCGGAACTCCTCCACCTGGCGGGGACTGAATCCGCGCACGTTAGCCGCCAGATCCATCGCCGCACGGATGGCATGGTTTCGGATCGAGACGGCTTTGCGCACCCCAGCATAATCGGGAGTGGTCCCGGTGTAAGGATCGATGAAAATTTGAGAGAGAGGGCCAGGTCCGCCAGCGTCGAGGTCAGGAGTGGGAATCGGAGTGGCAGGCTCCAGATAGGTGTGAATGACGGTCTTGAGAAAGTCGGTTGAGCGTCCCAGGTAGACATGTTCATGGTCGGAGTCGCTCGTCGAAACGCAAGCAGCCGGAGCCCGGTCGCAACGGCCCAGACACGAACTGCCTTCTATCCGGATATGCTCGCCTGCGAGGGCTTGGAGCTCTTCCAAGGTCTGCCGGGATTCCGCCATTTGACAGGCCATGTCCCGACAGACCCGCACCGTGACTTTGGACGGCGGCGCGAGTCGGAAATGCGGGAAAAAGCTGGCAACCGCTTGCAGGCGTTGAAGGGGGATTCCAGACGCTTTGGAGTACTGCTCGAGGGCTGCGGTCTGGAGATAACCGAACTGGTGCTGGATGCGCTGGAGGGCGGGAACAAGCACCGGGGCGTAGTCTGGCAAAGTCGCCGTTGGGTTCATGGGGAATTGAGAGCTTTTGAAGGTAGCGCGTGAGGCACCCCTAACAGGCCCGAAGAGGAGGACGGTTTAACGGAACTATGGAAGAAATGGCAGCTTTGGCAGTCGGACTTCACGCCATCCGGAGCGCGATGGCATTCGGCGCAGAGCTTCCTGGGTGGCAACAGAACGTCTGTAGTCAGTTTGCTTTGCAAGGCAGCGCCATGGCAATCGGTGCACAGGACATTCTGGTGGGGCAGATGGGTGAACGCCCCTTTCTGGAGCCAGCGTTGGGCCATGCCGGGCGCTGGGATTTTCGGACCGGAGATGCCTGTGCCCGCCGTGACGTAGTGGCACTTGACGCATTCGGTGAGGAATTTGAAATTGCCTGCACGCATCCCTCTGGTGCGCTCGGTGTCTTGCGGGTCGCCTTCAAAAAACACTCGTTTTTCAAGGTCTTGAAGGGAGTGGATGCCGCGGTTGCGCAGGGCTAGCTTTTCGGTTTGGAGGCGCTCGGAGATATCTATGGGCGAAGATATACCCATGGACCGGAAAGTTTCCTCAAAGGAGGCATCTAGACTGGCCAGGAAGAAGCGGACCTTCGCCGGATCGCCATGAGGAATGAGCAAGGTGGGGAGGTTCTGCTGGATGTGCAGCGAATGGCATTGCTGGCAGTGCTTGTTGAAACTCACGGGTTGGTAGAAAGCCCCGTTGGGCTCCGGCTGATGGCAGGATGTGCAATCGAGTTTCTTATTGTCAATGAGGGGGAGGTCCGGACGCACATGGCGTGCGTGACTGAATTTGAGGTTCGCTGGATCCCGGATTCCGGGGCTCTGATATCCAAAGTCGGGATGGCCCTGGGCGAAACTCTCAAAGGCAGGCAGCGCGGCGGCACTCCGACTCGGTGCGATGAAACGCACCAAGCCATCGCCTAGGATGCGATTGGTTCCCCGAGGGGAGGACTCTGCGACGCTGAGCGTATCTGGGCGGGGGCTCGACTGGTGGAGCTTATCAGGATTGCTATGGCAATCGGTACAGCTTTGATTGGAAGGCAGCGCCATCCGCTGGGGGCCGGCGTGTTCGCGGTGACACGTGGCGCAGGAGGCGGCGCGGACAGGTTCTTCGTGATTTGAAAGCATCCCGTGTGCGATCGCGGTGTTCTGCGGCGTGTGCAGCCCCATCGCCGGATGGCATTCCAAACATGCCTTGTCCAAGCCAGCCAGGGATGCTCGGGACAGCATTCCTGCGAGATGGATGGGCAGGAGCAAATCCGCAGGCTTGAGCTGTGAGCCGGTATGACAGGCTTGGCAATTGGAGGCAAAGTGCGCGTGATTGGCCGATTCGGGGCCGGTTGTGAAGGCGCGCTGGGAGCCCCATTGGCGGAAGGTCAGAACGCCCGCGACCGAGAGCGTTGCTACTAGTATGAAACTCCACAGGCGCATGCTCCGGAAATAGTGGGGGCGCAGGAAGTAGCCCAAATTGCCGGTGTAGCTCTCGGAGATGCGTTTTTGGCTGGGCGGCAGGTCGGCCATGGCTTCAGAGAGGGGGGAGGAATAGGAAGCGGAGTGCCTCCCACGCATGCCAGGCAGTGAAGATCAGGAGTGCGATCGAGCACGGGACATGGACCAGAAGCCAGCCGTGGAGCCAATGCTGGCAGGTGGTTTGTAGATCCATCCCGCGGCGCTGTTCACAATAGGCTTCAAGCTCCTCGACCTGCGGCCGCCATTGATTGGCCACATTGAGCTTAAGGGTGCGGAAAATTTCTCGAGCTGCCGTGGCATTGCCCAGACGGTGTCTTTCGCCGCGCGGCAGGGCGAGGTAGGGCAAACACTCTTCATCTAGGAACCGACAGAGGATTTGCTCGCACGGATCCCCCTTGCTGGGAGCCGCCGCCGCTTCGGCAATCGGTGTGCGCAGGAGGGATGCGGACGAATACAGCGTATTCCGCAGGTAAGGGATCTGCTCAAAAACGACTTCTCGCGCGAGTCGCTCTTTCATGAGGGTCGGGATCAATTGTTGAAAGCCGAGCCCAAGGAAGCCGCTGCCCATGACGAGGCCATAAAGGCCAAGGAGGCACGTCGTATGCAGTCCGCCGGTCTTTGTGCCGCAGTGGAGAGCAACCAGAGGGATCGAGAAAACCGTCAGCCATATGTGAGCTCTCAGCCAGAACTGCACATTGCCAATCGGCCAAGACCTTTGCTTTTTGCGGATCCCAAGCGCGGAGGCAAAAAGGAAAATGGCGAAAGCCAACGCCCCAAACACAAGCCCCAAGGGGGTGCCCCCGAAACTTTGGCGTTCCGGAGGAGTCGGGCCGAGGAACGCCGGGGGTTTGAGGTGAAAAGGGAGTGCTCCTGGAGCGAGATTAGCCCAATACAGGAGCGCGCAAGCCGTCGTTGCAAGCGCGACTGAAAGCAGCCAAGGAAAGTGTGAACGGTCAATCCTCATACTCGTGGCAAAACTTTAGAGCGGCATGCGGTAGATACGGAGTTATTGGTTTTGTTCGGCAAGCTTGAGTGCAGAGGTTGGGCGTGATCTCCTCAAGATGCGAGCTTGCAGTGGAAAAGGGAAGGTTGCTTGGATGCGCTTCGCTGATGACTTTGCGGGCCCGCAATGGTAAGGCTGCTGGGGTGTCGACATGGCCTAACGCTATTGGGTTCTCTCTTTTGCTGCTTACGCTCAATTGTGCGCTTAGCGAAGAGCCCCAGCTTTCAGGGCTCAAGTTTGCCGGCTCGCCATCGTGCGCCTCAACCAGTTGCCACGGAGGGGGGACCGGCAGGAATGAGGCCTTGGTGTACCAACGAAGGGATCAGCACGCGGTATCCTACGGGATCCTTTCGAAGGGAACTTCGCTGCGTATTGCTGAGGCGCTCAATATCAGCGGGGATCCTGCTAAGGACTCCCGGTGCATCGTGTGCCATGCGCCGATGCAAGGCGTCAGCTTGGAGCGCCTACCTAAAAACCCTAACGTGGATAGGGGTGTGGGGTGCGAATCCTGTCACGGGCCCGCAGAGAAATGGCTGCTCTTCCACACACGCCCGGACGCGAGTTTCCAACAAAGCGTCGCTGCAGGCATGCGTGATCTCAACGATATCTACGGGCGCGCCAATGCCTGTGTGGGCTGCCATCTTAATTTAGAGGAAGCTGTCAGGAAGGCGGGTCACCCCGAGTTGTACTTCGAGTTGGATGGCCAATGCATGGCCCAGCCCCCGCATTACCGCGACGCGCGCCCCTCCCTAGGACCTCGCTCTTGGCTCACGGGTCAAGCGGTCGCGTTGCGCGAGACCAGCTGGAAACTTGCCCTCACTCCTGATCCCCGGTTGCTTGCCCGCTGGAAAGCACTGGTTTGGTTGCTTCGTAAAACTGAGCTTGGCCGAACGGAACTGCCTGAATCGGGGGATTATCCGGCGATGCAATCCGCAGCCGATGGAATGGCCCGTAAAGCGGCCCGGGCAACATGGACCTCTGAGGGCGTCGCTAAACAGCTTAAGGTCTACGTCTCTTTGTACCGGGATTTCGTGGATCCAAAAACCGAGAGAGTGGGTCTCCAGCGGATGGCAGAGGTCTTGGTGTCAGCCATGGAGCGGTTGTGGGCGGAGATGAGAAAGTCCAGCGGCTCAGATCCGGCCAGTTTCGAAGCGGCCTTTGCTGTCGTTCATGAACTGGCTCAGGAGCACGAGGATTTCGAGCCTGAAAGGTTTTCTGCGGCATTAGGCCAACTGGAAATCGCCTTCGCACGCACTCAAGAGCGGGCGCCTGCGAGCCGGCTCAAGGACTGAGGGGGGAGCCGTCTGATCGTACATATCTGGCCGATCGGACTGATCTGACCAATCAGACCGATCAGTCCGATCTGACGGATTTGACGGATCTGTCTGAGAGGTCCGTCGCGAGCCTCACTGCTCGGGATTACGGGGGAACTTCACATACGGCAGTCGAGCCCCCCGGTAGCTGTAATGGTCCGAGCGGATCCGCTCCTGCGGCGCGAAACCGGCGCAACCGCTCGCGCAGATGAGGTCGTCTTGGTCAACTCCGTCACCGGATACGCCGATGGCTCCCACCAGTTCACCATTCCGGTACAGAGGCAAGCCACCCGGGAAGAGGGTGATTCCATTCGGCAAATTTGGGTTTCCCGGGAAGGTTTTGGTCTTAGCATTTGATTTCAGAGAAACAGCTTCCTGGAAACCAAAGAGCGGGCCCCATGGGCGTCCGTCGAGGCCTGGTGGAAAATAGCGTTGAGCGAGGAATCCGACGGCGCGGCAACTCATGGCCAGTTGTTTGTTGGAGAAGAACACTGCGGTCCGGGCTTTCTGGACGGAGACGTCCCAGCTGAAGAGTGTGGCGTCGCCCACGCGGAATACCCCGAGCACGCTGGGCGCCACCCCGTTCTTGTGGGGATTGTTGACGACGGCGATGAACGTTTTGGCACTGGTTCCCAGAGGTAGCCGGATGCCGGCCCGGGTGGTGGCGCAACGCTGCGCGGCAAGGGTGAGCACCTGCTCAACTTCTTGGGCCGCGAGCCTTTCAGCTTTCCCAATTTTGCCGACCAAGGGGTCCCCCCGGATAGGCGCCCGCAGCTCGCCATCGATGTCGCCTAGTGAGATTTTCCGGTACGGGAACACGGCTGGCGATTCCTGCGGCTCGTATCCGGGAACCGCTCGACCCTGTTCGCCTAACGCTTTCAGGCTGCCGGGTTCCGGGGTTTCAGGAAGATCGGGGGTGCCATACGGGATGCGGATCCCGTTGATAAGCACGTTGGAGGCGAGGATTTCTGACCGGGGACGAAATCCGGCTTGGGCCGCGAGTGCGACTTCTTCGTCGGTGTCGCGGCCTGCCTTGAATCCCGGCGTGGCGGTGCGTTGAGTTTGGCGGGCGAGAATGGCGGCAGCTGCACTGAGGTCGGAGGGACTTCCATCGCCGGTCACACCGATGCCGCCGACCAGATCGCCATTCTTGTAGATGGGCACGCCGCCGGGTGAGTCATTGAGCGAGGTGAACGGCACCCCTTCGGTTCGCGCGCCCGGGGATTGAAAGGGCGAGGCGAGCGCGAACGGGTCGAACCCGGGTGGGATTCGTTTGAGCCGGTTGATGTCCGAGTAGAAGAGGTTAGAAAAGCCCACGCCGACCAGAGGCCCCGGTGGGGTGTTTCGTACGCCAGGAGGAAAGTGTTGCTGGATGATGAAGCCAGCCGTGCGGGAGGTGAATGCGTTCTGAGTGCTGCTCAGGAACGCGGCGGTGCCTGCACGAGAGACTGCGCCCGCGATGATCCCAGGACTAAGCGGCGTTGTTCGGCCTTGGACGTCCCAGACCGCCAGCACGAATCCTTCCCGGTCAACAACTGCGATCACGGCCTGCGGATGCGTCTTGGACGCGTACGCGATGCCTTGGGTAAGAATCGTTTCTACCTCCGGTTCGGTCAATTGCTCGGCGGCAACCACCGATCGCGCCAAGGCGAGCACGCCCATGAGCGAGGAGAGGAGTCGTGCTCGGACTAGGTTGTTACTCGCGATCATGGATGGAGGGGGCGAATCTGTGCGGCAGCCTCGGGGTTTTACGCTGGCTCGCACCGCCGCTTTACGCAATACACAACACTGTGCCGGAATACCGAGCAAAAAACGTTCCTGTTCTCCAACGCAATCTCTTCCAGATCGCCATGGGCTCTGTGCTGTGCGCTCTGATGCATGGGCATTTGGGGGCTCAGGAGAATGCTCCGGTGCTGCCCAGTGGTGGACCCCGGTCGCCTAGCGAGTTCAATCCCGATCCAGGCGCTTGGAACCGGCCAAGCCCGCAAACCCTTGAGGACAACGTAGAACCCCCGCTGTTCCCGGAAGGCACGGCGCTCTTCGGGACCGACCCGCTGCCCTCTGATCTGAGACTGCCGAGGGGCAAGGTGCTCGGAGTTTATCCCGTTCGAAAGACTTTCACATACCGTGAATACCCGATGGGCCGTGAAGGCCTCGGGTTGCTGCCCCACAGCAAGGCCGTTCCCAATCGCTGGATGTTGCCCTTCCCTCACTGGCAACGGTACCGGGATCCCAGTCGCGAAACTCCGTACATGTACGAGACGCCGAGACTCTGGCATCCCTACCGCCAGAGTTGGCTCAAAGGGGATTTGCCCATCATCGGGCAGGATATCTTTGCCAATATCACGGCCAAAAGCTTCAGCATTTTTGAAGCCCGCCGTCTGCCGGTGGCGAGCGGCGTCAGCGCAGTCCGTCCTAAGAGCCCGGAATTCTTCGGGCGGGGCGAGCAGTTCTTTGTTTCCACAGACACCTCGCTGGCCATCGACGTGTTCCGAGGGGAAACCGCTTTCAAACCCGTCTCCTGGCTGTTGCGGGTCAACGTGGTCGAAAACGAGAACTGGCTTTGGACCCGGGAAAACAATCTGGTGGATCCCGATCCACGCGGGGTGGGCTACAGGGAGGCTCGCTGGGCGCCCGATACCGGGAAAATCCAAGCGGTGCCGGCCCGGAACGGCGATGTGAACCCACGTTCTGGCAATCCTGGAAGCTCCAATGGCACAGTGAATCCGGGCGACGCATTTAATTACCTAGCGTCCCAACTGCGCCCGGTAGGCGATGGACGTGAGTTGGTGAAGGTGAATCCAGACACCCAAGAGGTGCCCTCGGGCAAAAGCCAGACCGGTCAGAAAGCCGAGCGGGCTTCCACTCGTTACACTTACCGGCACATGAGCGTGTTCGCGCTTCAGGAAGCTTTTTTTGAGACCCACTTCAGCGACCTTTCGGACAATTACGATTTCATCAGCGGCCGCACCGGAATCCAACCCTTCGTATCCGATTTCAGGGGCTTCATCTTTGCGGACACCAATCTGGGCGCCCGGGTGTTCGGCACGGCTGCCAATAACAAACTCCAATACAACCTCGCGTATTTCAATATGCGCGAGAAAGACACCTACTCGGAGCTCAACACGTTTGATTCCCGCGGGCAGCAGGTGATTATCGCCAACGTGTACCGCCAGGACTTCCTCTGGAAAGGTTACACCGCAGAGTTGAGTTTCCACGCCAACCTTGATGATGGTGGGACGCGGTACGACCGCAATGGGTTTCTAGTGCGCCCGGCTCTTCTCGGCAGTGTTCCGGCGGACGGGAAATCTATGGACGAGGATGGGGGCCCGCGGGGACACGATCTGAGGGCCTATTATTTGGGTTGGGCTGGAGACGGACATATCGGGGTACTCAACCTCACGCATGCGTTTTATCAGGTCTTTGGCAAAGACGACTTCAATGCACTGGCTGGACGCGAGGTGGACATCAACGCCCAAATGGCAGCTCTCGAACTCAGTTTGGACCGGGACTGGTTCCGGGTGAAGCTCTCGGGCTTCTATGCCAGTGGTGACAGCGATCCCACCGATGGTGTGGCCCGGGGCTTCGATTCGATTCAGGACAACCCGCTCTTTGCAGGAGGCCCATTTAGTTGGTACGCACACGAAGGCTTCAACCTTGCCGGGACTGCGGTCAATCTAAAGGAACGCAATTCGCTGGTGACCGGGTTGCGTTCGAGCAAGGCCCAAGGCCAAGCCAATTTCGTCAATCCGGGGACAATGATCATTGGGCTCGGTAGCGATGTGGATCTGACCCCCAAGTTGAAGGCATTTGGGAACCTTAATTACATCTGGATGGCGCAGACCCAGTGCATCGAAACGGCGCTCCAGACCAATCGCGTCCGCTCCGACCTCGGCCTGGACGCTAGCGTCGGCCTCAAGTACCGCCCTTTGCTAACCGATAACGTGATCGTCTCGGCTGGCGTGGGATTCTTTTTCCCAGGTGGCGGATACCGGGATATCTACCGTCAGAACACGCAGAGGGTTGCAGGGTTCGACGACGGCCAGCGGGCAGGCAAAGTGGATGGTTTGCTCTACAACGTATTCGTGGGTTTGACACTGACCTACTAGGCCAATGAGAGCGAAAGATCCACTCCCGAGCCGACGAACGACCATGGATTGCGGTCCGGATCGGCGCGCTCTGACTTTGATCGCCAGTGTTCTTCTGCTCCTTGGGATCCTCGCTTCTGGCAATGCCACAGACACAGCGGGGGAAGCCGTTGGGCCGCCCACATCCGTTTCGGGCAAGCCCTCTCCACAGGGTACTCCGCTCGCCAAACCACCATCCGGGGATGTCTCAGGACGGGAGGGCTCGGGCTTTGGTCCCGCAACCGTTGGAAAGACGCCAGCGCCAAAGGCCGCGCCTCGCCCGCCACGGAACTGGATCGACCAAACCCCGGAGCAGGCGGCAAGCAAAAGCGCGGGCTGTGTCGAATGCCATAAAGCCACGGATTCACACACGATGCATGCATCGCCCAACGTCATTTTGGGATGCACCGATTGCCATGGAGGCAATGCGCTCAAAGGGCTGCCCCTTCGGCAGGCCCATGTGCAGCCATCCCATCCGGAGGTTTGGCGCGGATCGGCTAATCCTGCAAATTCCAATGTGGCCTTGAACCACGAATCGCCGGAGTTCATCCGCTTCATGAACCCGGGAGACTTGCGGGTCGCCAAGCAGGCGTGCGGACTCTGCCACGGGGACATCGTGGAGCGGGTTGGGAACTCGATGATGAACCACGGCGGGATGCTCTGGAATGCAGCGGCTTACAACAACGGCTCGATCAACATCAAGGATGCGGTGGTCGGACAGGCCTATGGGGCTGATGGCGTCCCCTTGACGCTTAATAACCCATTCCCGCCCACCCCAGAGGAGACCCGGCGTTTGGGCATCCTGCCTTCAGTTGGTCCGTTACCCCGGTTCAACCTTTCCCAACCCGGAAACCTGTTCCGGATTTTCGAAAAAGGAGGAGTCGAACCGCTTTCGGTGGGCATCCCGTCTTTGGACGAGCCATCGGGCAAGCCTGAACGGCGCTTGTCTGCGCGAGGTTTAGGGACGCTCAATCGGACGGATCCGGTATTCCTCGGCGCCCAGAAGACCCGGCTCCATGATCCGCTTTTGGGTTTCCTTGGCTCCAATGATCGTCCCGGGGATTACCGATCCAGCGGTTGCTCGGCTTGCCATGTCGTTTACGCCAATGATCGTTCGCCCACCAATTCGGGATGGTGGTGCAAGTTCGGCAATCAGGGGTTGAGCTTTTCCAAAGATCCAGTGATTCCTAAGAACGAGCGCGGCCACCCAATCCTCCACCAATTCACGCGCGCGGTGCCGTCGAGCCAATGCATGAACTGCCACATGCACCAGGGAAACGCATTCGTGAATCCGTACCTCGGGTATACGTGGTGGGATCAAGAGACCGATGGGGAACACATGTACCCCAAGACGCAGAAGGATCCCTCGGACGAGGAGTTGGTCCAGTCCACCAAGCAGAATCCTGAAGCGGCGGCTGCCCGTGGATTGTGGGGCAACCTCGAGTTCTTGGAAAAGGCTGCGGAACTGAATCCCCAGCTCAAGCATACCCAATTCGCTGACTATCATGGCCATGGCTGGATTTTCCGGGCGGTTTTCAAACAAGACCGGCAAGGCAATCGGCTCGATGAAAATGATCGGATCCTGGCGCATTCTGATTTTAAGCGCGCGGTCCATCTCAAGGACATCCATCTTTCCAAAGGCATGCAATGCGTGGACTGCCATTTTGAGGTGGACGTCCACGGGAACGGCAACCTTTACGGGGAAGTCAGAAACGCGGTGACGATAGGGTGCGTGGACTGCCATGGCAGCGTTTCTGCCCGACCGCGCCAATTGGTGGACGGGCAAATTACGATGCCCACCAGTGGCCCGGCGGGAGCCACCACGCCACCGGACCGGCGCGCCATGCGACCGGTGGATTTGATGACGACCATCACGGCTTGGAAGCCCCGCTTCGAGTGGGAAGGCGACAAGCTTTTCCAAAACTCCACCCTCTCGCCGGATATCCGCTGGGAGATACCCCAAACCATCGATGTGGTTGATCCAACCTCTTCGCACTACAATGCCAAGGCCCGCTACGCCAAGACGCTCCAACGGGATGGCGTGACTTGGGGCACCGTTCCAGCCACCGAGGCGGAAGCATGCGCCCGCTTGGCCCATAGCAATAAGGCCATGGATTGCCAGATTTGTCATACCGCTTGGGCCACCAGCTGTTTCGGATGCCACATGCCCATGAAAGCCAATCAGCGGGTTCCCCAGAACAAATTTGAGGGTGCGCTGGAACGCAACTACACCACGTATAATCCACAGGTCGTCCGCGATGACGTGTTCATGCTCGGCATCGATGGAACAGTGAAAAAGAACCGGATGGCGGTCCTCCGTTCCTCGAGCGCTGTCTTGGTGGGCTCCCAAAACACCAGCCGCGAATGGCTCTATTCCCAACAGCAAACCGTCAGTGCCGAAGGTTACAGCGGCCAAGCTTTCAATCCGCACTTTGCCCATACCACCAGCGGGAAGGGGACCACCAAAAATTGCACAGATTGCCATCTAGCTCAGTCAGGCAATAACAACGCGTGGATCACCCAGTTGCTCGGGTTCGGGACCGGGACGGTCAATTTTTTCGGCCGTTACGCTTGGGTGGCAGGCGAGGGGGCCTTGCATGGGGTGGCATGGACCGAAGCCGACGAGCCCCAGAGTGCGCTGGGAAGTTCCTTCCACCGGATCGCTTACCCGCGCTCTTTCCAAGAGCACGTCGCCCGAGGGCGGAAACTGGAAACGGCTTACGAACATTCGGCCCGGGTCATCAACGATTTGACGCTTCGCGGTGAATACCTCTATGCCGCCAACGGACCGGGCGGACTCGAGATCTTCGATGTCGCCAATATCGACAACAAAGGATTTAGCGAGCGCATCCTCAGTGCGCCGGTTTCCCCATTGGGCCAAGGCAATTCCGTGCGGACGCGATTTGCCACATCCGTGGCCATGCCCAGCACCTTGCTAATTGATCCGGAACGCACCCATTTGCAGCGCAATGAAGAGCAACCCATTCATCCCTTTTATGGTTACGTCTACATCACGGATCGCGAAGAAGGGTTGGTAGTCGTCAAGGTAAACTCGTTTTTGGATGGCGATCCGCAGAACAATTTCGTGTCCCGGAGCAATCTCAAGGACGCCGGTGGCGCGGGAATCGGAAATCATTTCAATCCCGGCGGCGTGCTCGGCGGCGCCCAATTCGGGGTTTGCGCTGGGCATCGGCTCTATGTCTGTACTCGGCGCGGCTTGGCGGTCGTGGATCTGGATAATCCGGAGCGCCCGCGTTTGGTTGGAGAATTAGCCGACGGCACGTTGCGAGATCCCCGAGCGATCGCGATCCAGTTCCAGTACGCATTTATTACCGATGCGGAGGGGTTAAAGGTCGTCAGCCTTGCGGATCCGGAGCATCCACGGTTGGTAGGTG
Organism: Spartobacteria bacterium; assembly: GCA_043788785.1. Classification (GTDB taxonomy): domain Bacteria; phylum Verrucomicrobiota; class Verrucomicrobiia; order Chthoniobacterales; family Chthoniobacteraceae; genus CAIURC01. Next base: position 12,787 of record JAYVTN010000322.1, read on the forward strand.
GCGCGGCCGTTGCCCTGCGCAATGCGCAGAAGCTTTATGTCGCGCGCACATACGTTTACGTTGCTAACGGGTCCCAAGGCATCGCGATCGTAAATATAGAAAATCCCACCAAGCCGCGATTGGAGCGGATGTACGATGCTGATGGTCTCCTGAACGACACGCGTGCAATCCAGATTGGTTCCATCGCGGCCTCAATGTACGCGCTGGTGGCCGATGGGAAGAACGGTCTGCGGGTCCTCCAATTGATCTCTCCGGACACAGTGGACGGCGCAGCAGGGTTCAGCCCATCACCTAACCCACGCCTGATCGCGACTTTCCCCACTCACACGCCGATGCTGGCGGTCTCCCGTGGCTTGGACCGGGACCGGGTGGTGGATGAAACCGGCCATCAAACCGTCGTGTTCGGGCGCAGGGGAGCCCGTCCCTTCAGCCTTCAAGAGATGAAGCCATTTCTCCAACACAACAACGGCAAGCCCTTCACGGTGGAGGACGTGGTGGACTCCGAAGGGATTCTTAAATCCAAGTCTGGAGCGCCATTGCCCGGACCACGCCCGTAGTGATGCAGTCCGTGGCATGGGCTTCCATCCTCCCACCACCTTGCCTCACGGAATGCTGGGCGTTCGGATCCGGGTCTCCCAC
>JAYVTN010000323.1:0-8151 GCA_043788785.1 Spartobacteria bacterium
AAACCACTAACTGGAGAGCCGGATGCGGGAAATCCGCCCGTCCGGTTCGGAGGGGGGGGTGGAGCAAATCAATGCTCCATCCCTACCTCTATCGGAGGGGGGGTCGCGGTTTCACGGGCGCCGCGTGAAGGGCCATTGACCGGGTTTTGGCAAACGCTTAGCCTCACCGACTTTTCCCTAAGCGGAGCGACCTGAAATGAGCATCAATTACAAAGACACCCTGCATCTCCCCAAGACGGAATTCCCGATGAAAGGGGACTTGGTCAAGCGCGAGCCGGAGCGGCTCAAGAAGTGGGAGAGCGAAGGGCTGTATCGACGGATTCAGGAAAGCCGAAAGGAAGCGCCCGGGTTTGTGCTCCATGACGGGCCGCCCTTTGCCAATGGCGATGTGCATATGGGCACAGCCCTCAACAAGATCCTCAAGGATCTTATCGTCAAATCCAAAAGCATGGCCGGGTTCCGCGCGCCGTTTGTGCCCGGATGGGATTGCCACGGGCTGCCGATCGAGTTCAAGGTCGTCAAGGAATCCCGGGGTCTCTCGCCCGCGGAGGTGCGTCGGCGCTCTGAGGAGTACGCGCGCAAGTTCATCGACATCCAACGGACCCAGTTCAAGCGCCTCGGCGTCTTCGGGGACTGGGAGAATCCCTATCTCACGCTCGCTCCGGGCTACGAGGCGGAGATTATCCGTTGCTTTGCCCGGTTTGTGGATGCGGGGTTGGTTTACCAATCCAAGAAGCCTGTCTACTGGAGCACGGGCGCCCAGACGGCGTTGGCCGAGGCCGAAGTCGAATACGCTGAGCGCACCGACGCGGCGATTTTTGTGAAGTTCCCCGTCGTGACCGGGCCCTTGAGCGGGAAAGCCAGCATGGTGATCTGGACGACGACCCCTTGGACCCTTCCGGCCAACGTCGCAATCGCCGTACATCCCCGCCAACGCTATGTCGTGCGCGGGTTCCGGCGCAAAGCCACAGAGACCGCCCCGGCTGGGGAGCCAGAGCTTTTCGTGATTGCAGAACCTCTGGTGGCGGCTTTCGTGGAAGCGGCTGGGTTCGAAGAATGCGCCGTCGCCAGCGAGACAGACACACTGGGGGAATGGCTGGGCGAGGGCGTGCTGGGCAGCCAACTGGCAGGCAACCAAGCCCAACATCCTTTCCTGGAGCGGACGGCGCGCATCATCACGGCCGAGTTCGTGACCATGGATACCGGAACCGGGCAGGTCCATATCGCCCCCGGGCATGGAGCAGACGATTACATGGCGGGCATCCAGAACGGGTTGCCGATTCTTTCGCCGGTCGATGAGCATGGGCGTTTTACCGAGGAGGTGGGCGTGCCGGTATGGGCCGGCAAATACGTTTTTGACGCCAACAAGGAGGTCATCGAGCACCTGCGCGCCAACGGGACCCTGTTGGGCGCGCAAGTCTACCAGCATTCCTACCCGCACTGCTGGCGCTCGAAAACCCCCATCGTTTTCCGGGCTGTCGAGCAGTTGTTTATCCGCATCGACAAGCTCCGGGGCCAAGCTCTGGAGGCCGTCGACCAGGTGCAATGGATTCCGCACTGGGGCCGGAACCGGATCTACGGGACAGTGGAGTCGCGGCCGGATTGGTGTATCTCGCGCCAACGTTCCTGGGGCGTGCCGCTGCCGGTGTTCTACGAGGCAGATGGGACGCCGATTCTGGATGGGAACCTGGCGCGCAAGGTGGCGGAAATCGTCGAGAAGGAAGGCACCAACGTGTGGTTCGAACGTGACGACGCCTGGTGGGCAGAGACGCTCGGGTTGCCCGGGACGACCACGCGCCGGAATGATACGCTCGACGTGTGGCTGGATTCCGGGGTTTCCCACGAGGCAGTCCTGCGCACGCATCCCGAGCTGTACTGGCCGGCTGATGTGTATTTGGAAGCCACCGACCAACACCGGGGCTGGTTCCAGTCTTCATTGATCAGCTCGATCGCCCTCAACGGGGCGGCCCCGTACAAGACCGTGATCACCCACGGCTTCGTGGTGGACAAGGACACCCGGAAGAAGGTCTCCAAATCCGAACAGGGGACCTATGTCAAACCCATGAATGCCGAGCATTTCGTGGGCAAGTACGGCGCGGACATCGTGCGTTTGTGGGCCGCAAGCGTGGAGTTCACCAATGAGGTGCCTTTCTCGGAGGAATCCTTCGGGCAATTAACGGATGCTTACCGGCAGTTCCGCAACGTATTGCGGATCTTGTTGGCAAACTTGGATGACTTCACGCCCGGGACGGTTCCTGCCAAGGAGGATCTGAGTACGGTGGACCGATGGGTGATATCCCGGCTCCAGGAGGTGGTTGGTACCTGCACGGAGGCTTATGCGGCTTATGAATTCCGCAAGGTGTTCCAGATCCTCACCAATTTTTGCGCCGTGGACCTGAGTGCGCTCTATGTGGACATCACCAAGGACCGGATGTACTGCGATGCCGCCAATTCCAAGCGTCGGCGGGCAACCCAATGGGTGATGCACGAGGTCTTCGATGGCTTGGCGCGTTTGCTAGCGCCGATCCTGGCCTACACGGCCGACGAAGCATGGGAATTTTTCAAACGCGCCGACTCCATCCATCTGGAGACTTTCCCCAAGGCCAACGAGGCGTGGCGTGACCTAGCGTTGGAAGGGCGGGTCACCGAATGGTTGGAAGTGCGGGGAGTCATTGGCCAAGCCGTGGAACTGGCTCGCAAAGAGAAGCTCATCGGGAACGCGCTGGAAGGCCGGGTGACCTTGGAGGTTGCCAATCCGGACCTCCTCCAAAGCTTGCAGGCGAACGTGGCCGAGCTCGAAGAGTTCTTCATCCTCAGCGAGCTGCAGGTCGTGGCCGGTGGGGAGACCAAGGCCCATATCGTGCCGACATTGAACCGGCGTTGCGGGAGGTGTTGGCGCCATCGGGTCAGTGTGGGAATGAATCCCGATCACGCGGAACTCTGCGAGCGCTGCGCTCAAGTTGTGGCATGAGCTTAAAACTTTTAGCAGCCTTGGCGCTGCCCGTGTACGCGCTGGATCAAGGGACCAAGTGGTGGGTGCTCAAGAGCATCGAGTTCCAAGCCGACCCGGTTGCTGTGATCCCGGATTACTTCTATCTCTGTCACTGGGCCAATACCGGGGCGGCGTTTGGGAGCTTCAGGGATAGCAACAGCGCCTTTGTGGGGCTGTCTGTGGTGGCCTTTGCCGGCCTGTTGGTGTGCTACTTGCGCGGGGCGTTCACGACTGCCCCAGGGCGTTGGGGCGTGGGATTGCTGCTGGGCGGGATCCTTGGCAACGTAACCGACCGGATCCTCCACGGGCATGTGATTGATTTCCTCCTGGTGGACCTCCACGTGCGATTCGCCCATCCCTGGCCAGCTTTCAACGTGGCTGATTCCGCCATCTGCATCGCAGCGGGTTTGTTCCTCCTCGATTCGTTCCGTTCTGGCAAGAAACCTGCCGCCTGATTCCGATGATTGCCCCGCGCTTGGACCGGATGTGGACCTGGATCCACCAAGGCTTTGTCCCTTGCGAGGCGGTTCCCCTTAGTGACCGGGGGTTCCGTTACGGGATGTCGGTTTTCGAGAGTATCCGGATAGCCAACGGGGTTGCCCAATATTTGCCCGAGCATTTGGCACTGTTGGGCAAAGCCTGTGTGGACCGTCGTTTCCATTGTGACGAAACCATTTTTGGCGCGGTGGGTGAACTGCTGGTAAACTGCGGGATGGACGGGTTAGCGCGGATCTATGTGACAGCGGGGGATGGGACGGCGACCTCGCCCGCCGACGAGGCCCGGGTATTCGTGTATGTGGAAGCGCGGGAGCGGCCCGCCCAGGGCACGTACCAGATCGGGATGGGCGACGAGATGTGTTTTCCCCTGTTTGGCGGGCTCAAGACGGCCAATTATTGGATGAGTCTGGATCTGTTGTGGCGTGCGCAGGGACGCGGGCTGGACGAGGTTCTCCTTTTTAACGGACGCGCGGAGTTGGTATCCGCCTGTATGGCCAACGTGTTTGTCGTACACGGGGGCACGGTGAGGACACCTTCCACCCAATGCGGGGCGCGTGCCGGGGTGATCCGCGGCACGGTCTTGGAACGATTGGAAGTCCAAGAGGCTTCCCTGTTTGTGGGCGACGTCATGAGCGCGGACGAGATATTCCTTACCAACAGTTGGATCGGGATCGTGCCAGTCAGCTCGGTGAGTGGCCACGTCCTGCCCAGCCGCCGGATCAGTGCCCAGCTTGCGCAGGTTTAGACCGGGAGTCATGGCCACCAATTTGCTCGAGAATGTCTGCCTGTGTGCGGCACTCGCGCCCAAGTTCAAAGCGTTGCGCGCGGGTGAGGATGCGCTCTTTGAGCATGTCATCGAAGCGGCCCAACCCTTCGTGGCCGCATTGATCGCCCGGGTTTTCAAACAGCGCATCTGGGTGGTGTGTTCCAATGGGCGCAGCCAGGAACATTTCCATAATGAACTGAGCAATTGGTTTCCGGAAACCTTGTACTATCCGGAAGCGGATCCCGCCATCGTGGAGGGTGCCATCGTGGACCCGGAGCGTGGAGCCGAACGGTTGGCGGTAATCGAGAAATTGGCGGGCAAAGGGCGCCAGATTGTGGTCGCAACCCATGCCAGTTTGAACGAGATCGTGCCGTCGCCCGAGGATCTCAAACGACTGGAATTGAAGCTGACCCGTGGCAAGCGCCTAGATCGTGAGGGGTTGCTGCGGCAATTCGAGCACGCAGGTTACGAGCATGTCGCCCAGGTCGCCAACCGGGGCCAGTACGCACTCCGGGGCGGGATTATCGACGTGTTCTCTTTCCAGCATTTGTTGCCGGTCCGGATCGAGCTTTTCGATGATGAAATCGAGTCCATCCGGCGCTTCGATCTCGATCACCAAACCTCGGTCGAACAACTCGACAGCTGCACCTTGCTGCTGGGAGATATCTCCGAAGAGACGGGAACCACGGGAACCGCCGATGACGGGGCAGAGAAGCGGGTTAGGCATCGGTTGCGGAATTATATCGGGCCCAAGGACATCACCATTGATGCCGGCGCGGGGTTTGAATCGGCCCGGGTCAAGTTGTTGGAGCATTCCGAGGGGGTGGATGCGCAGGAAGACTTCAGCACCGCCTTTTACCCGCATGGGCTCGGGGAGTTCCAGGCAGGCGACTTCGTGGTGGATGAAGCCAAGCGCGAGAGTCTGTTCCATCAACTCAGCGAATGGCGCGCTGCTGGCTGGCGCGTGCAAGTCTTCTGCAACAACGAGGGCGAGATTGAGCGATTCAAGGATCTGTTGCCGGCCGTGGAGGCCGAGCCCCTGGAGTTTACGGTGGGTTCGCTGGCCAATGGGTTCACCTTTCCGGCGGCTAAACTCGCGGTGCTCTCGGATTCGGAGATTTTCGGGCGCTACCGCAATAACCGGGCACGGCGTTTGGCTCTCAAGCGGGCACAAGAACTCTCAAGCCGCGTCCATATCGACTTCAGCGAACTTGCCGAAGACGAGTTGGTGGTTCATCTCGAACACGGCATCGGACGTTACGAAGGGATGCGTTCCATCGCCCAAGGCCCCGACGGGCAGCCGGAAGAGGTGATGGTGATCGCCTATGCCAATGAGGGTCGGCTCTATGTTCCCCTCGAACAAAGCTTCCTGGTTTCCAAGTATGTCGGGGTCGGCAAACGCAATCCGCCACTAAGCTCTCTGGGAGACGGGAAATGGGCCAAGGCGAAAAAGAATGCCGAAAAAGCGGTGTTCGACTACGCGGCGCGGCTGTTGGAAGTGCACGCGGCGCGCGAAACGGCCCGGGGCTTTGCGTTTCCTCCCGACAACAAATGGATGCGGGAATTCGAAGCTTCCTTCCTGTACAAGGAAACCACTGACCAGTTCAACGCGATTGTGGCGACCAAAACCGACATGGAATCGGAGCGCCCCATGGATCGGTTGATTTGCGGGGATGTGGGGTTCGGAAAGACCGAGGTGGCTATCCGGGCGGCATTCAAGGCGGTGATGGGGGGTAAGCAGGTTGCAATCCTGGTTCCCACGACGGTGCTAGCTCAGCAACATTACCAGAATTTCCGGGAACGCATGTCGGACTACCCCGTGATGGTCGATACACTGAGCCGGTTCCGGACCGGAGCCGAACAGCGCAAAACCCTGGAGGGAATGCGGGATGGATCGGTGGATATTGTGGTTGGGACCCACCGCTTGATCTCCAAGGATGTGCAGTTCAAAAATCTTGGGCTGGTGGTCATCGACGAGGAGCAACGCTTTGGAGTTCTGCACAAAGAGAAGTTCAAGGAGATGTTCAAACTGGTGGATTTGCTCACCCTGAGCGCCACCCCGATCCCACGCACGCTGTACCTCTCGCTCATGGGGGCCAAGGACATGAGCACGATCGAAACCCCGCCCCTCAACCGTGTGCCGGTGGAGACGATGATCTGCCCGTATGACGAGCGGATTATCCGGGACGCCATTGTCCGGGAGATCGCCAGACAAGGGCAGGTGTATTTCCTCCATAACCGTGTGCAATCCATCGAGAAGATGCGTGCCAAGATCAAGCTGCTCTGTCCGAAGGCGCGGGTCGTCGTCGGCCACGGACAAATGGAGGAAGGCCAGTTGGAGCGGGTGATGGAGGAGTTTGTCAGCGGCGCAGCCGATGTGCTTATCTCCACGACAATCATCGAGAGCGGCTTGGATATCCCCAACGCCAACACAATCATCATCGATCGCGCGGACCGCTTCGGATTAGCCGATCTCTACCAGTTGCGGGGACGGGTCGGACGCTCCCAAACCAAGGCTTACGCTTACCTGATGTTGCCCCGCGACATGCTCACCGTTGGCGAGGCCCGGAAACGCATCAACGCCATCAAACAGTACAGCTCCCTAGGAGCCGGGTTCAAAATCGCCATGCGCGATTTGGAAATCCGCGGCGCCGGCAACATTCTCGGGACGGCCCAAAGCGGGCATATCATCAATGTGGGGTTCGACCTGTATTGTTCGCTGTTGCGCCAAGCGGTTTCCAAGATCAAAGGCGAGCGGGTGCGGCCCCGTGCCGACGTGGTGACCCGCTTGGACTTCGTGGCGAGCCGGGAAGCGGATTTCGCAAGGGATTTCGCCCGGGTACCGGCATTTTTGCCCATCAGCTACATCAGCGAATCCCAATCGCGGATCCGAGCCTATCGACGACTCTCGGAAGTTACCACGCAGGAGCAATTGGAGGAGATCCGCAAGACCTGGCGGGACCGTTTCGGGCCATTGCCGCCTGCGGTCCTGAATCTGCTGGCTATCGCGGAAATCAAGCTTGTTGCGGTGGCCCGCAAAATGACGGCAATCGAGGTCCGGGACCATCGTGTGATGCTCATGCGGGGAGGCGACTACGTCCTGCTAGGCAGCAAGTTCCCCCGGCTGCGGTCGGGCCCGGGAGAGGACCTTCTCGGGCAGCTCAAAGCGTTGTTGCGCAGTTTTTGAAGGTCCCGGAAATTTCACACCCAAAGAAGTTTTCTCGATTGGCCATCCCCGGCCGCCTCCGGGGCGCATCTCTCTACGTCGGACGAGCCCCGGGGCGCTAATTTCCACGACCCCTCCGGGGGCGCAGAAGCGCTCGCATTGTCGACGGAGGACAGAGGACCTTGTAGCATGGGCTTCCAGCCCATGGCTGGAGCTTGGCTCGATTTTGGGGCATGGGCTTCCAGCCCGATGCTCCTGTCCAGGGATGTTCCGTACCCGTAGGGTTGAAATTAGCCCCCGTTCTTGACCGGGGGAGTCGGCCGGTTGTTCCACCGCCGCCCCGGAGGGTGCGGAGGAAGCCCGGCCGCAAAGCGTGGTCGCTTCAAATCACAGGGCCTGTTCCCCCGCCACCTCCGGGGCGGATTTCCCTGCGTGTAACGAGCCCCGGGTTAGGAACCCGGCGCTGATTTCCACGACCCTTCGGGGTCGCAGAAGCAGCGCTCCAGCGATTGCATTGTCGGCGGACGACAGAGGGGTGCTCCTCCGGCCTAGTGTAGTCCGCCGCAGTTAGTGCACAGAATAACGAGCCTGAGAACCTATGCGATTTCACGCAATTTTAATGCCGGAGGGATACAAGAAATGCGGTGGCGAGGCTTTGCGACCCGACCGGTGAAAGGCGTAATAGGGGATGGCACGCCGGTTTGCGGGGACTTGTGGGGACCAAGTGGG
>JAYVTN010000324.1:0-7133 GCA_043788785.1 Spartobacteria bacterium
TCTCAACGACTTCCACCAACCACCATGCCGTGGTCGAAACACACCGTGTTCGCAACAATGACAAGCGCGGCGGGACCACCAACGAGTTCAACACCAAAAACATCGGCGCAACCGGCGTCAAATATATCGGCTACTCGGTGGAAGTGACCGACAACGGCAAAATCGTCGGCCAACAATCCGACCCGCCCTCCATCAAGGCCGAAGCCGCCGCCCACTAAGGTCTTCAGGACGCTTCGCCGCGTAGGCTGTGCTTCTCGGAGGGGGCAGCTTTCAGTGGGGTTCACGCAAAGTCTCGCTACGCCCCAACGTCTCGGCTCCCTGTGCCGCCCTGAGTCCTCTGACCCGAAAACTAAGCGGCACATCTGGAAGGCCAACGGCCTGTTCACGCACAGGCTCCTTCGGACATGGTCCGCATTGAGGTTCGGGCCAAAGGCGGTACCAGCCGTAAGGAGATTGCGGGATCGACCACCGACACCATTCCCAAAACCCTTGGGACAGACGCATCCGCTCGTGCATGGTCCTCAACTCCTGATGCATCTGCTTGCGCTGCGCCACGAGCTGGTCGAGAACCCGCGCCATCGCGTCTACCTTGCTCTGGCCTGTCGCGGAGTTGACCTCGTTGAGCAACCGGTCGAGCTCAGCGTCTTGAGCCTTGGTTTTTTCGGCCCACCTCTGGCGCATCTGTACCCATTCCTGTCGGCGTTGCCCCCGGTCCCCCTCCTTATCCTTGTCCCTAGCGGCCTGCCCAACGAGCGCCATCCCCGGCACTCCCAAGGCGAGGGCCACTGTTAAAACCCAATATGTCCATTTCATAGTATATGATCGCTTCCTCCCTTTTAGGTTCGTGGCAGGCCCTGGCTTTGGCTGCGCCCCGCGGACGTTCTCTCGCAATTGACTGGCCCCGCGAGCCCCCCCTTGTTACCCATCGGCGGCCATGCAATGCCGCTTTCTGCCGCTGCTCTCGCTCCCCTTGTGCCGCGGCTCCCTCGACCCTTTAGCTTTTAGCTTTTAGATTTCCGCTTTCTGTTCAGCTTTTTTGCATGCGCTTACCGTGGATCAAATTAGTGGCCGGGCTCTGTGTCATTTGGCTGCTAGCAGCCGTGACGATTCACTTTGCACGCAAGGCAAAGGTCACCCCGGAATCGCTGGCCACTTATGTCGCAGGCCACCCCGTCCAAACTCAACCGGCCAAGGCTCGTGCAACCATCCTCGAACGAGTCGCAGCCCAGCTCAACGCCCTACCCTACGAGGACCGGCGCCACGCCCGCTCGGCCTCCGGAGTGGACGGCTTTTTCCGTTCGCTCACAGCTGAAGAACAGGAGCGCTTCCTTGATCTCACCCTCCCGACGGGGTTCAAACAAATGATGGATGCCCTCAACCGTATGACTCCTGCCAAACGCCAGGAGTTCGTTGCCAAGGCGCTTGAACAGATGAAGTCCCGCGAGGGCCAACCCCGGCCCGAAGACGCCCAAATGGATGCCAATGCCCGCAAGATCATGGACCAAGGCTTCAAATCCTTTTACAGCGAGGCCAATGCCGACGTGAAGATGGATGTCGCCCCGCTGATCGAGCAATTGCAGAAGAACCTCCAATCGGGCCGATGAAACCGTTTTGCCAAGCCGTGTCCCGGGCAGCATTCACACTGCTGGAGCTGGTGGTGGTCGTATCGGTTATCCTGGTGTTGGCCCTGATCGCTTACCCCGCCACCCAATATGTGCTCCAGGGCAGCCGGGCGACGGCCTGCACTGGCAATCTGCGCCAACTCGCGGTCGGCCTGGGCCTGTTCCTGGCCGACAACAACCAACACATGCCCGAACTCCGGGCCGCCCGGGCCCAACTCTCAGACGAGGTCCCCGTGATCGACAACACCTTGGACCGCTATCTCTCCGATAAGCGCGTGTTCGCCTGCCCCGGGGACAAAGCCCGCCTCTGGCAAACCTCGGGCACCAGCTATTACTGGAATGTCGCCCTCAACGGACAATCCCTGGCCAGCCTCAATTTCCTCCACGTCGTCGAGGACCACAGCCGCATCCCGGTGCTCTCCGACAAGGAAGCCTTCCATCCTTATACCGAGAACAAGGTCAACCTCCTCTACGCCGATGGACACGCCACCAAGGAAGCCAAGTTCTTCACCGGCAATTAATCGCCGGTTCCAGAAGCCATGATCTCCATCCGCAACGTAACCAAAGCCTTTGGTGGAAAACCCGCCTTGCATGGCGTCTCCTTCGAGGTGCGCCCCGGGGAAATCTTTGGGTTATTAGGCCACAACGGAGCAGGCAAGAGCACCACGCTAGGCATCCTGCTGGGACAGGTCTTCCCCGATTCCGGCGAAGCTTTCATCAACGGGTATTCGGTCCACAAACAGCGGCATGAAGCCTTGGCGAGCACGGGCGCAATTTTCGAGGCACCTCGTTTTTATGACTACCTCAGCGGTTGGCGTAATTTGGAAATCTACAGCAGCTACTCGGCGCGGGTGAGCCCCAAGCGGATTCAGGAAGCCGTCAACATTGCCGGATTAGGCAACCGGATTCACGACCGGGTGGGCACTTACAGCCAAGGCATGCGCCAGCGCTTGGGTTTGGCGCAGGCTCTCTTGCCCGACAACCAGCTCATCCTATTGGACGAACCCACCAATGGATTGGATCCCGAAGGCATCCACGAGATGCGGGGCCTTATCCAGCATCTCAACCGCGAGCACGGTCTCACGGTGGTCTTCTGCTCCCATCTTCTGGCCGAGGTCGAACAACTCTGCAGCCACGTGGTCATCCTCAATCAAGGACGCAAGGTCTTTGACGGCCAGTGGGCCGACCTCTCAGGCACCACTTCGGAACTACGACTGGACGCCCAACCCTGGGCCGATGCCGAGCGCCTTCTGCTCCAGCTCCCTGGAATCGACATCTTGGGCCCGGGGCACGTCAGCCTTGCCGGGGAGACCAGCGCCCCCGACATGGTAGCGCATCTGGTGCGTGGCGGGATCCGGCTCAGTGCCGTTGAACCCCAGCGGCGCGGCCTGGAAGCCATCTACCTCTCGCTCACCCAGTCTGCTACCCAGCCTCACTCATGAGCCTCTTTTTCCTCCAACTCCGGGGCGAGCTCTGGAAATTGTTTGCACGCAAACGCACCTACTTGGGCTTCGGCGTGTTCCTGGCTGTTGAGCTACTCATCCTGCTCCTATGGCAACTCCCAAGGGGCCAGAAATGGATGCGCACCCTCATCGAGCGCGGCGGCGGCGTTTTCGAGGAATACTTCTCGGGCCTCACCATCGCCATGCTGATGCTCACGACCACTGTCTTTCTGCTTGGCGGCCTTTACCTTGCACTCGTCGGAGGCGATTTCATCGCAAAGGAAGTCGAGGACGGCACCTTGCGCATGACCCTCTGCCGCCCCGTTTCCCGGCTGCAGGTCCTCATGGTCAAGTACGCCGCCTGCGTCCTCTACACTTTTGCGTTGGTGGCATTTATCGGAGTCTCCGCTTTCGCAACCGCCTTTGCCGTGCGGGGCGGCGGTGGGCTGTTCTTGATGATTCCGGAGGAACACTTGACGACCTTCTACGATTTCGGCCCTGGCTTGCTGCGGTATGCATGCGCCCTGCCCTGCTTTGCGCTCAGTTTGCTGACCATCACCACGTTCGCCTTCCAGCTCTCGTGTTGGAATATCAAGCCGGCTGCGGCCACCATCTCCGCGATCACCCTGTTCATGGTGGACTGGATCTTCCACCTCGTCCCCTACTTCGAGACCTACCGGCCCTGGATGATGACCACCCATATGGGCACCTGGCTCAACGTGTTCCGCTCTCCGCTTCCCTGGCAACAGATGCTCGAAGACTACGCCTATCTGTTGGGGTTGGACGCCAGCTTCCTGCTCATAGCCGCCGTCGTATTCTCCACACGCGACTTCAAGTCCTGAGTCCCCCTGTAAGTTCCTGACCCGGAGGGGTGAAGGACTCAGCTCCGGGATTCCTTACCCGGGGATCGGTAAACGCAGAGAACATGTGGCAGACACCGTGGCAGACACTTTGCATGGGCTTCGACTGTGGCATGGGCTTCTAGCCCATGGACGCCGTCGGCAACTCGCCGTCGGAGCTCCATGGGCTGGAAGCCCATGCCACGCTGGAAGCCCATGCCACACTGGAAGCCCATGCCAAGCAGACACTTGGTGCTCCCGGGAGGCGGCGGGGCGGGGGGGAGGCCCCGATTCTGTTGGTATGCGGCAACTACAACTCAAGGCGGACGAGGATTGCGAGGCCGGCTACTACCACTGCATCTCACGGTTCGCCCACCAGGCGTTCCTCTTCCAAGACACCCAGAAGGAGGAGCGCCGATACGCTCAAGCAGGAGCTGCGGGCGCTGCGCAAGGCGGATGTGGGATGTGAGCTGGTTCATGCGCCTGCTCAAACAACGCTTCAGCAACTGGCCAGTGCGGTACTGCAAAGCCGGCCCGGCCAGGGGGAGAGGGTCCACGGCCGGTTTATTCTGGCCTCGTCCTGCGGGTGAGCCGACGCCAGACCTTGGAAGGAACCCAAGGATGAACATCCGCCGGAAGGAACGTGACATTAGGACGCCCTTATAGGGCCTGGCCGTTGGGGGGGCTAATTCCCAGGGCGTTGCCCTGGGCTGGAATAGTTCAGGCCTTTGGCCTTCCAGTGTCGGGCCGCCGCCTTCCAGTGTCGGGCCGCCGCCTCCAGTGTCGGGCCGCCGCCTTCCAGTCACCTGCTCGTTCGCATTTCGCCACATTTGCATTGAAGGCACGATGTTCAACCGGAGCGCTAACGCGCCCCATTTCCGCGATCTTTTGTTTGACGCCCAGCGGGACTATTCGGACGGAAATCTCGAGGCCGCAGCCCGGCAAGCTGCCAAGATTCTGGCAAAACATCCAAGTCACGCTCCCGCCAATCAAATGATGGCGCGGATTGAACTCACTCGCGGCAACCGGGTCGCAGCGATACAGTACCTACGCAATTCACTGAACGGGTCCGTGAACCGAGACGAAGTAGCCAAGTGGATACAGACCCTCGAGACCCTTGACACCCAACAATGACCAACCCCGAAACGCCAAACCTACAGCCGAGCAGGCCGCTGCGCACATCGAGCTTTCATTGGGTTTGCGGGAATCCCGGCAGCTGAATTGGGGATTGAAGGAAGCCAAATGAAACGACCGCACATCAATGCCGACGCCCCGGGCCAAGCCTTCTTTAAAGGCTGGGCCAAACCCGGACCACTCCCGCCCGGAGCGCTGCAACCCTGGCCCGAGCTTGATCCGGAGGAAACCCTCGATGCCATCAGCGGCCATTACCGGCTCTACCAACTACGCAAAGGCCACCGGTTCTCCACCGATGACGTGCTCACAGCATGGTACGGGACGACCTGGTGTCCAGTCGCACACACGGTTCTGGATCTGGGCAGCGGCATCGGTTCGGTTGGAATGATCGCCGCTTGGCGCTTGCCCGCCGCGCGCTTCGTCACAGTCGAAGCCCAAGACCCGAGCGTCGCGTTAGCCCGCAAATCCTGCCTCTTCAATGGACTCCAAGGCCGGTACGAGATCCGGCATGGCGATTTCCGGGATCCAGCCCTGCTCAACCCGGAAGAGAAGTTCGATCTGGTTCTTGGAAGCCCCCCATACTTCCCGATGGGCACCGGTCCTCTTGGAGATCATCCGCAAAAGGTCGCCTGCCGTTTCGAAGTGCGCGGAGACATTCATGACTATTGCGCCGTGGCGGCAGCCCATTTGGGAATGGGTGGATGGTTTGCGTGCGTATTCCCAACCGAACAATTGGCCCGGGTCCAAGAGGCGGCCGCCAACGCGGGGCTCACGATCGTCCGGCGGCGACCCGTGGTGTTGCGCGAAGGCGAACCACCGCTGCTAAGCCTCTTCGCGATGACGCTCACCGCGCATCTGCCCCCAGCCATGCATCCGCGGACCTGGACCGAGCCGGCCCTCATTATCCGGCAAGCCGACGGAACGGTGCATCCAGAGTACGCCGCCGTGAAGCTCTCCTTCGGGTTCCCCCCATAAGCTCCCACTCCTCCTTTGCGAAAAACGAAAACATTCTGTCCCTGGATGAGGTCGGCTATTTTCACCGGAGATCCCCATGCTCCTCCGACAGGGCACCACGTTGAGCAAGTATGAAGGTTGAAGTATGATGGGGCGTAGCGGGATCGCCATTTCCGTCACCCCTCCGGGGTGAACACCGGTTTTGAACGCAATCCGGGGGTGTCGCTGCGCTCCACGCCCCGGCTACATTCTGGGAACCCTTCGGGTTCGCGGGGCGTCATCCGTCATACGTCATCCGTCATCCGTCATCCGTCATCCGTCATCCGTCATCCGTCATCCGTCATCCGTCATCCGTCATAATTCATAATTCATACTTCATACTTCATACTTTCGTCAGTGGCGCCTTCGCCTTCCGGTGACAGAGCCCGCCACGACTGAAGTTCTCCCACGCCAAACGCAGCCACCGGATGAGCGCCGCTGCCAGCCATAAGGCCCATGCGAGCATCGCCACCCGGTACCACCAGATCGAGATCGAGTAGCACCCGGGCTGTGGCAACCCACCCTCGGCGCGCGCTTGCGACCATTGCAAGAACTGTCGCCCGGATCCGTTGCCGGTAATGAACATTTCCGGATAGCCCAGCAACCCTTCCCCGACCGCCGTCAGTAGAATCCCGATCGCGATTGCCGTGGCGCCCACCAAAATCAGCTGCCCCAGATTGTAAGTGATATTGCGCTGCGTCTGGAACGAGTCGCGGCCCCGCCACACCAGGAGGAAGAACCAGCCTACGACGAATAGTCCGGCCAGCAGCGGCACTTGGGTGAGTCCCACCACCAAGAGCATCCATTCCAGCGAGCGCAGAGGCGAGTGGCCCACGCGCCCCAAGACCAAAGCCGCCAACAACGAGCACGCCAAAATTCCCCAGAACCGGACAGCCGGCCCGCGCTGCGGACCATAGGCCCAAAGCACCCACCGATTCTCGGGCATATGCATCCGCGTTTGAAGGTTGGCGCTTTCCACCGGCAACCGCACCGCTTCGGCCTGGGTGGCGACTCCCAACGGCTCGTTGATTTTCCATCCAATGGAGATCGCCTGCGCGCCCGGCCGCAGCGGGATGATGAGCTTGCTTCCATCCTTGCGGACC
>JAYVTN010000325.1:0-3298 GCA_043788785.1 Spartobacteria bacterium
CAGCGATCAGATCGACACTACGCAGGGTCTCGACCGCGCGCAGGGAGATGTCCCCTAGATTGCCGATGGGAGTGGCGACTAGGAAGAGCACGGATTCCAGAGCTTACCAGCCTTCGGAGATTTGGCTTACGAGGCGAACGGCCAGATCCTCAGCGGCCAAGGGGATCGCCTGGCGTTCGTCACTATTGACGTCCGCAGCCAGAATGCTCGAACCGCTGACAAAGAAGCTGGTGGTGCCCAGCACGTTGCGGCGGTCAATGACGGCGCCGGTGCGACGGTTCAGAACCCGGTAACGAACCTTCAGGAGCAAGGTGTATTCCCGGGAGTGAAGCACATTGCCCCGCACGGAACGGGCTGGTTGCCGAATCATGCTATCCAACGTGCACTCCAAGATTGCGTCGGCATCCTTTTCACTCGCGATCTTGTAGGTGCCATCCTGCTGGATTTGTTTAATCACCGTGTCCGCGAGGAGTACTTCGACTCGGGGCTCCAAGGTTTCATTGATGAAACTGGGCACCGCGATGGTGGAAACCCCGGAATAGATCTTCGGCTTGATGGGGCCGACATGGTATCCGGCGCAACCGCCCACGGTGATCGCCAAGAGTGGCAGGCCAAGCAGGGCGAAAAAGGAGAAAAGGCGTAGGTGGCGCATTATTGGGGGGGCTTGGGGAGTCCGGGGTCTTGGGGTAGAGCTTCGGGCAGCGGGGGTTCCAGGGCGGGTGGCATCGGCACCACATTCTGCGGCGATGTGCGCAACCGGGGCCGCGAGGAAGGCGCGACCTCATCGGGTTCGGTAACTTTCACCTTGGGTCCCACGTAATCGGGACGGGAAACCGTATCGATTTTTGCTTGGAGTCTGCGGCGACTTTGGGCGCGTGCTCCGGTTTCCGTCCGCTCGGGTCCGGCGCGGAGGGCGTCTTCACCGAAACGCTGTTTGAGATCGGCGATACGGGTCTTTGCCACCGTGCTCTCAGGCGTGTCGGGCTGGAACTTGATGACGTCGTTATAATAAATCACAGCCGCTTTGTAGTTGGCGGATTTCTCGTAAAACTTAGCGATCTCCAAGGTGCCCTTGTTGGAGCCCGAATCGATGGATTTAAGGTTTTCGCGCGCCTGCGCCACCTTCTCACTCGCGGGATAGCGATTGATGAATTCCTCGAAGGCTTCCCTGGCTTTTTCTGCCGATCCGCGGTCATTGGAGCCCTCGCGGTGCTCTTTGAAGCGCACATAACCGATCTGATAGAGGGCGTCATCGGCGACCCCATCATTGGAATAGCGCGTGACCACCGTCTGGTAGGCAGCGGTCGCCTCGGCGGTTTTTCCCTGCTTTTCGTATGCTTGACCAATATTGAATTGGGCTAGGGGTGCCCATTTACTAAAGGGGGCTTTTTTTACAATGCCCTCGAACATTTCGACGGCGCGCGACATGGAAGCGGTCACCGGAACGCCTAGGACTTTCTTTCTCTGCCCTTCAAGGAAGAGCTTTGCGATCTTGAACATGGATTCGACAGCAGGCTCGAAATCGTCGCCCCTGGGGTATTTGGAAAGATAGGTTTCGAAGGCGCGGTAGGCTTTGTCGTATTCGCCCGTGCGCTCTAGAAGAGAGCCGACTTTGAACTGCGCCTTGGGTGCGAGCGGGGAAGCGGGATAGCGCTGAACCAAGTCGCGGTAAGCGTTGAGGGCTGATTTGCTGAGGCTGTCTGCGGCTTCGAGGTGCTCAGCTTTGCGCATCTGTTCGACCGCTGCGGGTTCGATGGCAGCCGATGGCTCCCCGTCGATTTTCCAGCCTTGTTCAGACCGGTACAGGGTAAGCGCTTGTACCGGCGAAGTCAGGGCAGAGCCCAGCACCGAGAGCGTTAAAATTAGGGCAAGCTTCCTCATGAGAGCGGGCACGCTAGCGGCGTAGGCAAGGAGCGTCAAGCGGTGCAGGGCATTTGGAGGAGAGTGGGGCAGGGAATTTCTCTTAGGAGAGGGGCCGGGGCGCGGCGAGCGGGAGGTAAAGGGGAGCCGCGCCCGTGGGGGGTATGGCGTCCGATCGGACCTATCGGACTGATCGGACTGATCGGACCGATCGGACCGATCGGACCCCATGGACGCCACACCGGCCGAGGGAGCAACGCAGCCCAGCGCCCAAAGAACGGCGGCCCCAAGGGGGGGCGGGGTTGCGTTTATCGTGGGTGGGTCCCCTAGGGGAGGGCCCTTGAATGTTGCCTCATCCTGGGCGAGAATGACGCACGCGTGAACACCACCCCGGATCACTCTGGCGCGAATCCCCTTGAAGTGGGCAAATTGGCCATCGGAAGCTGCGCATGGAGCTTTGAGGATTGGCGAGGCGTGTTCTACCCAGAGCACCTCTCGGCTCATCGACGGCTGGATTTCTACTCCAAGTACCTCAATTCCGTGGAAATCGATTCGACTTTCTATGCCATCCCCACCCGCCACGCCACCTCCCATTGGCATGCCGTGACTCCGGAGAACTTTGTTTTTTGTGCCAAACTACCCAAAGCCATCACCCACGACCGAAAGTTGCGCGACTGCGAGGGGCTCTTGGAGGAGTTTTTGGGAGCCCTGGAGCCCTTGGGGGCCAAGTTGGGCTGTGTGCTGATCCAATTGCCTCCTTATTTTTGTCCTAACTACGACGAAGTAGCCCTGCGGCATTTTATCCATCGCTTGCCCACCAGAATCCGGTTTGCCGTTGAGTTCCGGCATTCGGGCTGGCATCTGCCCCGGATCAGCCATTTGCTGGAGGCCCACCGGGTCTGCTGGGCGTGGCACGACGTAACGGCTTTGGATCACGCCCAAGAGGGCGCTTTCGAGGCGCTCCCACGGACAACCGACTTCCTCTATGTACGCCTGCTGGGGGACATGGAGACAAAATTCGGGGGCGACGGCAGCCGACTCCACCGATACCGGGGGCTCTTATGGCCGAGGGACTCCGCGATGGAAGACTGGGCTTTGCGGGTGCGTCAGCATCTCCCGCAGGTCGGTAAGGCTTTTGTGTACGCCAATAACCATTTCGAAGGGTTTGCTCCCCACACGGCACAGCGTTTCGCGGAATTGTTCGGGGAGACGCTCGCCCTACCATCCGAGGCCGTCATTGCGGGGCGCAACCCTGAGCCGGAAAACCAGTTGGAGCTGCCGATGGGACAAGATTCGTTTTCCTGACAGGATGGCTACTTTTGGGAATGTATGAAGGTTGAAGTATGACGGATGAAGGAGGGCTACTTTTGGGAAAGTATGAAGGTTGAAGTATGACGAATGAAGGAGGGTAGGTGCTAACTGCCGGGGCGGTTCCGAT
>JAYVTN010000326.1:0-14595 GCA_043788785.1 Spartobacteria bacterium
CTGTAGTGGCGTTCTTTGCAGGGGTCTTGTTGTGTCAGAAGGCATCAGGAGGCCAGTTCGATCTGCATCGGGACACCTTCGCCTTCTCCAATGACACCGTATTGGCCTATGGCGTCGATGAACTCGGGCAGCTCCATATTTTCCGCCGGGATCAGCCGGTGGAGTTCGGGCATCGCTGTTTTGTGCTTGCGCGGGCGGTGCTGCAATTTGAGCAGTTTGCGCGGTTCGCCCCGGAAAAGCCGAAGCTGACCCGGGAAGAATACCGGCGGATCGTGAAACGGATCTGCCGTGTGCCGGTATGGAGTCGTGGGACCAAGGAACCCATCATGGTGCCCGGGTACACGAATCTGCATGCGTTCTCGGTGGCTTATGAGGGGTTGCTCAAGGAGAACCTTGGCAATTGGCTCCCGACCTACCTTCGGGTGGGTAATTGGCGCATGCTGATGGGCCATTCGCGGGCGGGGCAAGCCGCAGCCGCGCGTTGGCTCGTGGAAAGTTTGGAGCACCGACGCTTGCGTGCCCTCTATCTGGCCCGGTTCCCGCACATGAACCATGTGGTCGTGGTTTACCGGTTGGACCGGAAGCCAAACGGCGACCTCCATTTTTGGGTGTACGATCCTAATTACCCGGGCAAGCCGGCGTATCTGGATTACATCGCGAGCGAACGCAGCTTTGTCTTTGAGAAGCGATGGTATTTCCCGGGAGGCCGGGTCAACGTGATGCGGGTTTTCATCTCGCCGTTCCATTGAACCGGAGGGGCCATACGGAGGGGGAAGTATGAAGTAAGAAGTATGAAGGTGGAGCTCCTCGCAGGACAGGTATGGGATCAAGGGCGGAAGGCGCACCACTTCAACCTTCATCCTTTAACCTTCATCCATTAGCTTTCCCCAATGTTTACCGGACTCGTTGAAGAATGCGGCCAAGTGCTCGGAGTGGAGACCACGGCTGAAGGTGCCAGCCTCACTGTGCAGAGTCAGCGGGTGTGCGAAGGTCTCCAGCTCGGGGACAGCATTGCCGTCAACGGCTGCTGCTTGACGGCAACCGGCTCTGACGCGGGCCGGCTCCGTTTTGACTTGCTCAATGAGACGTTGCAGCGAACGAACTTGGGAGCGTTGTCTGCGGGAGCGGTCGTCAACCTGGAGCGGGCGCTGGCCAGCAATGGACGGTTGGGCGGCCATTTTGTTCAAGGTCACATCGACTGTACCAGCCGCGTGATGGGTTTTGAGCGGGTGGGCGCTGACTACCGCCTGGAGATCGGGTTGCCCAAGGGATTCGCCCAGTATGTGGCCTTCAAGGGATCGATCGCGATCAACGGGATCAGTTTGACGGTGGCGGAAGTGCACCCGGAGAGCTTTGCCGTGTGGATCATCCCGCACACTCTCCAGGTGACCAGCCTGGGCGCGAGCAAGATGGGCGATCTGGTGAATCTGGAGTTTGATCTGCTGGCTAAGTACGTCGAGCGGGTGTTAGCCCTCCGGACAACGTAGCCCCAGTTCGACCGATACGCCGGATCCGTCCCATCCGTAGAGTACCCGTCCCTTTGGCCCCCACTCGGAGCCAGTCAAGCGCGCGGGTGGGCGTCGTCGTAGGCCCGTTTGAGGCGTTCGACCGTCACGTGGGTGTAGATCTGGGTGGTCGACAGGCTGGCGTGTCCCAAGAGCGCTTGCACGCTGCGCAAATCCGCGCCCCCGTCCAAGAGGTGCGTGGCAAAGCTGTGGCGCAACTTGTGCGGGCTGATGTTAAGCGGGATCGACGTCTGGCGCAGGTAGCGCTTGAGCAGTTCCCAGACAGCACGCGCACTCATGCGCTTGCGCAGTTTGCTCACGAACAGGGGCCCAGCGTGCACCGCGGCTTCTTGGCGATAACGTTGGATGGCTTCCAGGGCAGGATTGCCTACCGGCACCATCCGCTCCTTGCGGCCCTTGCCCAGGACCCGCACCGATTCACTGTACGGGTCGATGTTGTCGACGGAGAGGGCGACCAGTTCGGCCAAACGCAGGCCGCTGCTGTAGAAGAGCTCCATGATGGCTGCGTCCCGAGCCGGCATCCAAGCCGGAGCTTGCTGCTGCTTTTCGACCCGGAACGGGGCACCCAGAAGCTCGTCGATTTGTTTGCCGCTCATAACGACCGGCAATTTCTTCTCCAACTTGGGCAACTGGACTTCTTTCAAGGGATTGATCCGCAGGCCGTGCCGTTCGCACAAGAATTTGAAAAAGGTTCGTAGCGCGGCAAAATGCAGACGGATCGTGGGACGCGCCATGCCCCGCTTGCCCATGGCAAATAGGTAGCGTCGGAAATGATCGGCTGTGAGCTCCTTCCAAGTTGGCAGATTGGGTTGCGCGGCAAAGAGCGTGAGAGCGTGCCGATAGTTGGTGAGCGTGCGCGGCGACGAGTTGCGTTCGACATCCAATGCCCGCAGGAAATCCTCCAGGAACCGGTCGCGGGGCGCGGGCTTATAACTCATGGGCGTTAGGGATGCGGGGCGGTACACTAGGCGGCACAGCCTTCTAGCGTCTCTTCAGCAACCGACCGGAACCCGGTGCCAGATGGCGGGCCCTGGGGTGTTCAGCGTCTGCCGATCAGAGGCGCAATCTGGGCAGGCTGTGCGGTGTCGGTGACTTCCCCGGTCCGGCTCGTCCCGCGTGTGAAGGCGAGGGTCGCGGAGCGTTGCTCTAGTTTATCGGGCGATTCGGCCACGATCGGGATCACAAAATCCCCATCGGGCAATGTGAAGTGATAGCGGAACGTACCGTCGGGATTGAGTTTGATGGGCTTGCCCTCGATCCACAAGGTGGCATCGGGATGGGTGCCGCCGTAGAAGATGATCTCGGCGTTCACATGCATGTAGAAGCCGCGTTCACGACGCACACTGAAGGGCTGGGCACTCCAACTCGACCCCCAACTGGTGATCCCGCTAAAGAGGGCGCCGCTGAAAAGGCTGCTCTCTCCGGGAGCGAGTTTTTCGTATAACTTGTCGGCGAGTTCGCTGGAGCTTTCGCTCTGGAGTTTTTCGATGAGCTGTTTGCGTATGAGTTGATCGATTTCGGCCGAGCCCAAGCCGATCCGGTCAATGAGACTGCTCCCCAACAGCGCTGCAAGCAACGCGCGTTGGTCGTCGGTCCAGGTGGGCGCCTGGCCTAAGGCAATCTGACGGCCTTCGCCAGTGATCCGTGCGACGGCCTGAAGCAACGATTCGCCTTCAAGCATGTTGTGGGTGACCAACTCCAGCAGGCGCTCAAAGGCCAGATGGGCGGGGACGGTGGCAAACTGGGCTTCCTCCTCTGCAGCCAGGGCATCGGGTGGCGTATGGGCAACCGACGAGCGGGCTATGGAACGCCAGGCGCCCCCTTTCTCGAACATCCCGATTTCCGCGACGTAATCGGCGTCGGGTTCGGAAACTGGCACGTACCAGTTGCGGGCTTCGGGCTTGATCTCAACCAAGGTCTCTTGGCCTCCGCGAACGGTGCGGATTTGGAGGAAAAACTGGGCTACATTATAGCGATGGAGAGGAGCCGGGAACTGGGTCCAATTGAAATCCCAGTAGCTGAAAAGCCAGCGGGGATCGCGGGCGACTAGGAAGAGGGTGTCTTCATGGTAGGAAGCCGGGAGGATTCCGAGGTCTTCGTACGCGGGCGTCGAGCCATGGCCTGCGGGGCTTTCTTCTCTTGGAGAAGCTTCGTATTTATGCACCTCCTGCCCGGGATCTCCCCCTACAAGCGGCTCTTGGGAAATGGAAAAAGCGGCAGCCTTTTTTCCTTTGTCAGAGTTAGCGTTAGAAGAAGCGGGTTGATTGCCGGTGTCGTTGCCCATAGTTAGTCGCAGGTTGCGTGTGTTAAAATGCCAGATGAAAACCAGCGGCCACGCTTAGAACTGCCTCCCCTTAGGGTCAACCCGTTTTTTTACCATTTACCCGCCCCGCATACATATTCAGGGCAAATACCTAAGGTTCTGAGTCAGGAAACTGCCATATTCGCCTTTTTGCCATGTTAACTAAGCGTGTTATTCCCTGTTTGGATGTCCATGACGGCAAAGTCACCCGGGGCGTCCAGTTCGGCCGGGCTGAGGCGGGGGAACTGCGCAACGTAGGCGACCCGGTGGAGCTAGCGGTGCGCTACAACGAGCAAGGTGCCGATGAAATGGTGTTTTTCGATATCACCGCCAGCGCCCATGGCCGACAGACGATGATTGAGGTCATCCAGAGGACGGCCGAGCGCTGTTTCATGCCGCTAACGGTCGGGGGCGGGATCCGCAGCACCGAAGACATGCATGGGATGCTGCACGCCGGGGCCGACAAGATCAGTATCAACTCGAGCGCGCTGGCCACTCCGGAGCTCATCAGTGCCGGGGCCGAGCGTTTCGGGAGCCAGTGCATCGTGGTTTCCATTGATGCCAAGCGGATTGGCCCGGATCAATGGGGCGTTTTCAGCCACGGTGGACGCAAACCCACGGGATTGGATGCGGTTGAATGGGCCAAACGTGTTTTTGCCCTCGGAGCGGGGGAAATTGTCCTTAACAGCATCGACGCGGACGGCACCAAGGCGGGGTACGACCTGGTAATCACCCGCCGGATCAGTGAGGAAGTGGGCATCCCGGTCGTCGCCAGTGGTGGGGCGGGCAACCTCCAACACATGGCCGAGGTGTTGATGGAGGGCCGGGCCGATGCGGTACTGGCGGCAAGCATCTTCCATTTCGGAGAGTACACGGTGAGGGAGGTGAAAACCTATTTGGCCGAACGAGGTCTCCCCGTACGGCTGGCATGACTTGGCGTGCGGGCCGCTGGGGCCGTCGGCTGCCTTTTCTCCTGCTGGGCTCGCTGGTGACCTGCTCCGGATTAATCTGGCTGGCATACGCCCAATCGCTGGTGGCCACTGTGTGCGGCCTAGCGCGTCACGATACCCGCGTTGGGGGCGGGATGGCCCGACCGGAAGGGGTCGGCTCGGATTGGCGGGCACACGCACGGATTCCCTTCCCGACCTGCGTCCTTCCGCCCTCTACACTTGCATGCCGGGCCTGGTCGGCGAACCGGCTCCGGCCTGAGTCTACAAGGCCAACGGCTTGATTCTGGAAAGCCAACGGCCGAGGTCTGGAAGGCCAACCGCCCGAGCTTGGAAGGCCAACCGCCCGAGCTTGGAAGGCCAACGCCCTGAATTTAAAATGCCAACGGCCTGACCCTATTCGAGCCCAGGGCGGCCCGGGTTGGTAGCCGCGTCACTGGAGCATCTCAGGCCGGATTTGATCCTACTCCAAGCCGGAGAGATACTTCTCGGCGTCCAACGCGGCCGCACAGCCTTGGCCGGCTGCTGTGATGGCTTGGCGGTAGACGTGGTCGGCCACGTCCCCGGCCGCGAACACGCCGGGCACGTTGGTGCGGGTGCCTTCGCGTTGGAGCAGGTAGCCGTTCTCGTCCATGTCCAGCTTGCCTTTGAAAGGAGCCGTGTTGGGGACGTGGCCAATGGCCACAAACACGCATTTGACATCCAGATCCTGGACGTCCCCGGTCTTGAGGTGCTTGAGCTTGATTGCACGCATCTCGTTGTTCTCGTCGGCAAGGTACTCCAACGGGACCGTCTCCCACAGCGGTTCGACTTTGGGATTGGCCAGAACCCGGTCAGCCATGATTTTGGAGGCCCGTAAGCTCTCGCGCCGGTGGATCAAATAGACCTTGGAGGCAAAACGTGTCAGGAAATTGGCTTCCTCGCAGGCCGAATCGCCTCCGCCGATCACACATACAGGCACATTGCGGTAGAAGGCCCCATCGCAGGTTGCGCAGGAAGTCAGGCCATGGCCCACGAGTTTCTTCTCGTCGGGCAGCCCCAGCCAGCGTGCCGAAGCGCCACTGGCGATGATTAGCGTCTGGGTGTCCACCCAAGTGTTGTCGACCAGGACACTCACAAGCCCATCCTTGGGCTCGAGCCCGTTGACCGTGGCGTATTCGAACCGGGCCCCAAAGCGTTGGGCTTGGGATTTCATGTTTATGATCAAGTCCGGCCCATCAATCCCGTCGGTAAAGCCCGGGAAATTCTCGACCAATGTGGTGGTGCTGAGCTGGCCGCCCGGCTCATGGCCTTCGAGCACCAAGGGCGCAAAGTTTGCCCGGCTGGCGTAAATGGCGGCGGTAAGTCCGGCACAACCTGTGCCAACGATGATCATCTTTTCCATAGGGAGCCGAGGAGTTAAGCCGAGGTCTGTTCCGGGGGCAACCCGGATTGACCGGCGGATGCCGATTTCCAGGAGCAGCCCAGATTCTCAGGGTTCGGGCTCGACGACTGGGCCTGGAAGTGGCTCATTCGCACCACTTGAAAAGGCGCCCTCTTTCCTCTTCTCCCAATCCTCGAATGAAGCAACCGGATCCGGTGGGCTCCACGAAGCATTACGTGCTCGACACCAACGTGCTCATCCATGACCCGCAATCGATGTTCCATTTTGAGGAACACACGGTTTGGGTTCCGGTGGAGGTTCTCGAGGAGCTCGACCACTTCAAGTCCGAGGCCACGACGCGCGGAGCCAATGCGCGGGAGGTCCACCGTCGGCTTAACGAATGCTTCGGGTCTGCCGAAGAGATGAAGCAGGGCGTGAAGCTCGAAAACGGGGGGCACTTGCGCGTGTGCATCAACCCGCATATCCGTTTTGACGAGCGCGGCTGGCAGATCCTCAACGAATCCGACCGCTTCAAACTAGTCCGGGCGCTCTTCCCGGATATGTCCTCCAAGGACAACCGGATCCTAGCCAGTGCCGTGTATCTGGCGGACACGCAAACGGCGCGGGTCATCCTGGTGACCAAGGACATCAACATGCAGCTCAAGGCGCGCACCTTGGGACTGGAGGCCCAGGATTACCGCACCGACCGGGTCGAAGACAGCGACATCGGCCGTGTCCAGGAGCAGGGGGCGGACGAGGTGGAGACGCTCGACATCCCCGGATACACCCTGCAAGCCTTTGCCAGCCAGCAACAAATCGTGTTGGCGCAAGCCGCCGGTCTGCTGCCCAACCAGTATGTGCTTCTGCGCAACGAGGAGGAGCCCAGTCATGGCGTTCCGGCTCGCCACGTGGGTAATGGCGAATTCCGCAAGCTCCAGTGCGACCATATCAACATCCGCGGGGGCCGTAGCTTCCAAGCGGCCAATCTCGGCCAGCGTTTCCTCTTGGATGCGCTCTACAATCCGGACATCTCGCTGGTGACTGTTTATGGCAAGGCCGGGACCGGGAAAACGCTCTTGAGCGTGGGCGCGGCCCTCGAGCAGGTCCAAGCGGGAGATTACGAGAAGCTGCTCATCACCCGGGTCATCATGCCGACCGGGCGCGACATTGGATTCCTGCCGGGGCGCATGGAAGAGAAAATGCAGCCATGGGTGCAGCCGGCCTATGACGCCCTCGAGCAGTTGCTGGCGCGGCCGCGCAAGCCGGAGCAGTTCGATAACAAGAAGCAGAGCTCCCGCAAGTCTGGCACAGCGCCCAAGGAACCTGCACAGCCACAAAACAAGATGGCCCGCCCCTACGAACCCTTGATGGAGGCCGGGCTGCTGGAGATCGAGGCAATCGCCCATATCCGGGGACGCTCTATTCCGCGGGCAATCTTCATTGTCGACGAAGCCCAGCAGTTGACACCGCACGAAGCCAAGACGTTGGTGACGCGCATGGGCAAAGGCAGCAAAATCATTCTCATAGGCGACTTGGCCCAGATCGATAATCCGTACGTGGACGCCCACACCAACGGTCTCGTGTTCACGCGCAACCGGCTCCAAACCCAGGCTTTTTCGGCGCACATCAACCTTTTTAAGGGCGAGCGCAGCGAGATGGCCGACGCGGCCGCAAATTTGATGTAGGTCTGCAAGGTGCGCCCCGAACCCAACAAACGCCGCGACACCAACGCGGGCCATGCCGGCCGGCCCGGGCTCAATGCCGCGTTTGGCTCCCTCCAAATCAGCGGGTTACCCGTCGGCCCGGAACCCGCGCCCGTCGCGGGGCCGGTATGGAAAATGGGGAAAGTCGTTCTCCGGCGTGAAACGGCGCACCGCGGAGGCAAGGTGGTCACAGTTGTCGACGGTTTCGCAACGCACCTGCCAGAGACCATTCTCGAGGGACTGGCCAAACGCTTGCGTAATGCCTGCGGGTGCGGAGGAACCCTCAAAGGTCGGGTATTGGAAATCCAAGGCGAACAGGTCACCAAACTACGTGCCTTGCTCGAGCAGGAGGGGTTTGAAGTGGCGGGCGTGCGCTGAAGGGTCCCAGCGAATGTTGGACGTCGTTTGCTGGCTGTGGTATGGAGGACGGCGCGAGTGGACTGGGGCGGCTGCCGGGTCATGCTGTTAAGTGGAAGGCATGGCTTGGGAGGCACTCCCGTACTCTAATATAAGGCGAAAACAAAAATATAAGGCGTAAACAAAACACTGGTACCTTTCGTGGCAGAATCCAAACTTAAGATCGAAAATTCCAAGGTCGGTACGGACACAAGGGCGCCCAACCTTTCCCTTGATCGCGAGGCAGCCCCGCGCGGTATGCAGGCCTTGGTCGCCGAGCTCCAGGAAGCAGCATTGGAAAGCCGGGATCGGCTCGCGGAAATTGAGCGGGAAAAGGAGCGCATCACTAGTCGCCTGGAACTGGCCACGGCTGAACTGCACAGCTTGCGCAGTCGCGAGGAAGAGACGCGTTCGCGTGCGGGGGCGTCCTCCGCAGTGACCAAGGAACGCGACCAAGCTTTGGCGGACGCGGCCCGAGAACGCAAACTGGCTCAAGAACTCCAGGATCGTGTGGACTCGTTGACCCGGGAACCCCAGTCCGCCAGGGGCGCATCCCCTGGCCACGGGGCCGACACCGCCCCGGAGGGACAGATCGACCAGCTCCAGAGGCAGATCCGTTCCATCCGCCAAGCTCGCGATACGATCCAGGCCCAAGTGCGCGATCTCACTTTCCAGTCCAACGCCAAGGACGATGTGATCGCCGAATTGGAATATGCACGGGATACGGCTGCGGATTCAGCCAAGAAAGCGCTTGAAGAACTCGAGGCCGTCCGGAGTGAACTTGAGGCTTTGAGAAGTGAACGCGACGATGCGCCGGCCCGGGCCCAAGCCATGTCCGATCAGATAACCGATTTGATGGGCGCATTCGAATCCGACCAGAAGGTGGGAGTGGAAGTCCTTGAAGGTCTGAAGGAGCAGCTCGATACGGCTCTCGGTGAGCGAGCCCGGGCCGTCGAGGAAGCGATTGCACTCCAGGCCGAAGTGGAAGCCTTACGCCAAAATCCAGCACCCGCGCTCGCCGTAACCGACGCCGGAAGCATGGAGGACGCCCGGGCGCAGCTCGATTTCCAAGCTACGCAGATCGAGGAGTTGTTGGGCGAAAGCGAATCCCAGAATCGGACAATCGCCTCCCTCAACCAGCAAATCCATAGTCTTAATGAGCGGGAAACCGAATTGGAGAAGGCGGCTGCCAGTATGATGCGTTCCCAAGGGGGCAGCCAAGAGGAACTGGAAGCGGCCAATAAGCGCAGTGAGGAGCACCGTCAGTTGGCGATAGAACTGGGGGCCCAATTGGATGCATCGCGGCGGGAGATCACTGGGCTGACCGCGTCGCTGGCCGTGTTACGGATGGAAGCGGCCAAACTCAAGAAGCAGGCCGCCAAGGCGCAAAAAGTGAGCCAACCGGTGGAGGAAGAGGATGCCGACCCGGTTGTGCAACCCTTGACGGCGTTGGAAGCCCAAGAGCTTCTGGGGGTAATGAGCCAGTGCCACAAAGCCTTTCTCAAGAGCCCTTCGGACTTCGAGCTCATCAAGCAGATCTATTCGAGCGCCCAGATCCTTTCCGAGCGGGCGGGCTTGGCGGGCATGGTCGCTTTCCAGCGTCTAAGCGGGGCTTTCGCCAGTCTGGCCCATCATCTCCACGAAATTCCCGAGTCCATCAACTCCTCTTCGGAGCGCACGATGCACCAAACCATCGAGTTCCTGCGCGCCTTGGTCAACACCCGCAGCCTGCTCGAACTCAAGGATCCGGCCCAAGCCAAGGTCTTCGCCGTCGACGACGACCCGGATGCCTGCGAAACCATCGCTATGAGCTTGGAGATGGTCCTCCTGGACACCCTGTGTTCGCAGGATCCCGCCTTAGCCCTTAGCCAGCTTGCCACTGGCCGCTTCGACCTCGTCTTTCTGGATGTCAACTTGCCCGGGTTGGACGGCTTCGAACTGTGCAGCCAGATCCGGCTCCTGGAGGAACATAGCAAGACGCCCATTGTTTTCATCACAGGCACCAATTCGCCCGAGTTCCGCGCCCAGTCAGTGGAGAGCGGCGGAAACGATTTCATCGCCAAACCCTTCAATCTGCACGAGCTCGGCGTTAAGGCGCTCTCGTTGATCATCAAGAACCAGACGGGGATGGAGTAGCGGCCCTGCGTGGGCCGGAAGCGAGCGCAGGACCGCAACCCTTTTTGAGCGGATTGCGGGGACTATCGGGATGTGTGACCTCCCCGGGCGCCGCGGTCTTTCCCAGAGAAGCAAAGGGAGCCTTTACGCGCCGCATGCGCCTGTGGCATACCACGCTCGAAAGTATGAAGCTCTGCATCATTGGCCTCGATTGCCTGGAACCCACATTGCTGGAGCGCTGGCTCGTGGATCTACCGACCTTTGCAAGGCTGCGCGCCCTGGGAGCGTGGGGACGCATGCGCAGTTGCACGCCCCCGATTACCGTGCCTGCCTGGTCCTGCATGATGAGTGGCCTGGATCCAGGAGCGCTGGGGATTTACGGGTTCCGCAACCGTACGGGCTACGGCTACGAAGCCTTGGGGTTTGCCACCTCCGATTGGGTGAAAGCCGACCGGCTATGGGATATTTTTGGGAGCCATGGGAAAAAGAGTGTCGTGCTTGGGGTTCCGGGCACCTACCCCGTGCGGCCCATCAACGGCGTTATGATCGCGGATTTCATGACTCCCTCCCTGGAGAACGTGTGGGCTTACCCCCCCGAACTTCAGGCAGACGTCCGGGCCTGGCTGGGAGGCGAGGATTACCTGTTTGATGTGCCCGATTTTCGTTCAGGCGATAAAGACCGCATCCTTGCCGACATCCATACCATGACCCGTCGGCGATTCACCGTCGCGCGCGAATTGTTGAAACGCGAGCAACCCGATTTATTTGCAATGGTCGAAATGGGAAGCGACCGTATTCATCATGGCTTCTGGCACTACATGGACCCCGAGCATCGCAAGCACGAACCCGGGCATCCCCTCGAGAATGCCATTCACGATTATTATGTGGCGCTGGATCGCGAAATCGCCGGGTTGCTGGAGCTCATTGACCTGCGCAATACTGCCGTGATGCTGGTATCCGACCATGGGGGGCAGCGCCTGGACGGGGGCATCTGCATCAACGAGTGGCTCCGAAAGGAAGGCCTGCTGGTTTTGAAAGCTGAGCCTGGCGCTCCGTGCACGCCACTTGCAAAATGTGAGATTGATTGGGCCCGAACGACGGCGTGGGCCGAGGGCGGCTATTATGCCCGGATTTTTCTCAACGTGAAGGGGCGTGAGCCGCAAGGAATCGTGGAGCCTGAAGCTTATGAACGTACGCGTGGCGACCTTGCCCATCGGCTTGCGGGGATCCCCGACGACAAAGGCCGGCCGATTCCAACCCTGTCGCACTGCCCGCAACGGCTCTATCCGCGAGTGGAAGGAATCGCCCCCGACTTGATCACCATTTTTGGAGGGCTGCATTGGCGGGCCATTGGAACGCTGGGCTGGCCCGCATTGCATATATTTGAAAACGACACTGGCCCTGATGAAGCCAACCACGCGCAGTACGGGTTTTTCCAACTGGCTGTGCCTGGTGTTCCGGCGACACAGGGCACCCAGGACATCGATATATTGGACATCGCTCCCACGCTGCTCACCCATCTCGGACTGCCAGTGCCCGTTGAGATGAGGGGACGCACCATGGTGGCCGGGCCGCTTCCCATGCCTGCCGCGTCGGGCAACTCAGCGACTCCCGGCCAGACTTATACGCGCTCTGAAAGTGCTGAAATTGAAAAGCGGCTGGAAGCCCTGGGGTACCTCGGATGAGCCGCGTTATTGTGCTGGGCCTGGATGGGCTTCCTTGTTCGCTGCTGCGACGACTCATCGCCGAAGGCGTCATGCCCAAAATGGGTGCGCTACTTGGCCAGGGTGACTTGCGGGCGATGGACACTGTGTATCCGCCGCTCTCCTCTGTTTCATGGACAACCTTTTTCACGGGGGTCAATCCCGGTAAACATCGGATCTTCGGATTTTTCGAGTCCCAGATCGACGATTACGGGATTTGGTTTCAAGACCTCAGCAACGTCAAGGTTCCGGGAATTTGGGACCACACCCAGGTTCATGGCAAACGGACCATCTCCATCAATCTCCCTGGCACCTATCCGGCACCGCCATTTAATGGGGTGATGGTCTCGGGGTTCATTGCCCCGGATCTCCAGAAGAGTGTTTATCCGAAGATGCTCCTGCCGCTGCTTGAAAAGGTCGGCTATCTGCTCGATGTGCCGTGCTCCAAGGTCGCAGAGGACCCGGAGGGTTTCTGGCAGGCTGTGGGTCAATCGCTGCGTGCGCGCGCCCACACCTTCTCGACCCTGATCGTCAACGAACCCCACGATCTGTTCGTGGGCGTCTTCACGGAAACCGATCGTGTGCAGCATTTCTTTTTCGATGCCATCGAGGAACCTTCGCATCCCGAGCACGCGCGGGTCATGAATTTCTACCGGCACGTCGACCACATTGTCGGCACCCTGGTGGCCCAATGTAAGGATGAGGATGAAATCATCATCTTGGCTGACCACGGGTTTTGCCGGATCCAGCAGGAGTTATTCATCAATCACTGGCTGGTTGAACACGGCTATCTGGTCATGAAGACCCCAAACATGGGGGCGCCGCTGCTGGAGATCGACGCGGAGAAATCGCGCGCCTTTTCCTTGGATCCAGGCCGTATTTTCCTCAATGTGCGCGGGCGCCAAGCAAATGGATGTGTGGATCCACGGGATGCGGATAGGCTCAGGAACGAAATCGCCGAGGGTCTCGCTTCGATGCGGGTGCAGGTGCCGTGGTCAGCCGAAAAGATTTGTCCCCTGGAGAAGATCATGCGGCGCGAAGAGATTTATCGTGGGCCGTGGGCGCATCTGGCGGGCGACCTTGTGCTCCATAGCCGGGATGGATTTGAGATGAAGGGGAAATTCAACCACCCTTCGGCCGCGCAGCTGGGGCACTTGAACGGGATGCATACATTTGGCGATGCCATGCTTTATGTAAGGGGGCGCAAGTTCCCGGAAGGTACTCCAGCGATCATCGACCTAGCCCCAACCATCATGAAATTGTTGGATCTCCCGGTGCCGGAAGAGATGGAAGGGCGAACGCTGTTTTGACCTATACTTTCCTTCTTGGCGGGTACTGAAATGTGGTTGTGTTACCCCGGGGTTTTTGGGGGCCTCCAAACCATCTGCGGGTTGCAAACTGAAGCCTTGCTCAGGTGGCGGATTTCCGCTTTACACACACCTGAATATGAAAAGCCCTCACATCGAAATTCTCGAATCCCGCATCGCCCCTGCAACGATTTATTTTGTGCACGGCACCGATCTTACGTTCTCTAAGAACGTCAATGGAGTTGCTACCCCTGTTGTTGGAGACACGAATGCCAAGGACGCCGTGAGTGCTTCAGGAGCCATCCTCCTGAGCGCGGGCGACAGCTTGGTCTATGATCTCGATGGAGATAACAAACTGGATGCCGGCTCGGATTTCACCATGATCAAAGTGGCTTCCGGACAGGCCATGGCTTTTCTCACCGATTTGAACGGGAACACCAAGTTTGATGCCCATGAGCTTACGGGCGTCGCCCTTGGGGATGCGGGTGGAGCCAGTGCAAAACTGACGATTACGGGCGGAGTGCGCGGCACCATCGATACGTTGCTGAATGATGCCGGGGTTTTCGGCGTTGAGCGTCAGGATGTGTCCATTGGCGGTCTGGCAATCACCGGCAGTGTGGACGGACACATCATTGCGGGTGGCAACATCAGCAATGTGAGTTTCACGGTTCCCAAAGTTCAGCCCGAATCCTACGACGTGGGTGGGCAGATTACCACAGGTTCCGCCGGATCGGGTTTCTACAGCCTCAACGGCGGGTCTTATTATATTAACCCCACCTTTGGACAGGCAGTTGGAACTCACGCCGGGGACATAAGCAAAATCAAAATCACCCGCGGCGTGGACTCGATCCGTGCGGGCAATGGGGGTGACAACACCACGGGGATTGGCGGCGCGGGGGGCAGCGTCAGCAATATTAGCTTCAGCGGGCGGATCGAAGATGGAATTTTCGCTGGCAACGGCGGGTCCGTTTCGACCTTGGGAAATGCAGGAGCAGGCGGTTCAGTGACTAAGGTCAATCTTACCGTGACGAACTACGGAGGAAGGGACGTTTACATTCGGGGGGGCATTGGAGGGAACAGTGTGGATGGTGCAGCCGGAGCAGGTGGGTCGGTTTCCTTCTCCAACCTCAAGGCCACGGACTACATGAATGATGGGCTCTACATCTATGGCGGGGACGGTGGGAATGGAGGAGGAACGGGAGCCGGCGGTGTCGGCGGCTCAATCACTTCGAC
>JAYVTN010000327.1:0-9993 GCA_043788785.1 Spartobacteria bacterium
TGGACGATGCTGATGGTCTGGGTGCTCGTGGCCCCCAGCAAAGCGCCTCCACTGACCGACTGAAGTTCCAACACAAGGGTTTCAACGCCTTCAACCAGGGAATCGTGGGATACGGCAATATTAAAAGTTTTGGGATCCCCGTCGCCATCTTCCCAATTGAGCACCACCGGACTGGCCTGCAATGTAGCGTCTGTGCCCAGGCTGGCGGTTCCCCCGGTGGCCACGACTTGAACCGAGACCGCGCCGGCAGTTCCGCCCACGCGGTTGACGGTGACTGTTATAGGGGTAGTTCCGCTGGAAGGCTCGGTGACCTGGGCCGCGGCCGCGCTGAAGTTCAACGTTCCAGCCGGCATGACTCGAATATTATCGAGGGCGAAATAGGTCGGGGTGTTGATCCCGTACTGGCCGACATCGGAGGAAGCAAACGAGAAAGCCAGCTTGAGGACCCCGTTTCCAAATCCACTGAGATCCACATTCCGCCAATCGTTGACGATGTAATCGAGGGAGTTGTCCGCAAACCGGAAATCAGCAAGATAGAAATCAACCTGGCCCAGCATGGTGCCATTGGCGCCAAGTCCGGTGATGTGGAGGAGGAAATAATCGGGATCATTTCCGCTAACGCCCCCGAATTTCTTGGCGAAAGCGTCTCCGTCGCGCATGGAAAGGGCCGCGTAGGTCGTATTGGTTAGCCGCAGCGAGGAGGGTGTGGAATTGCCTTGGGGCAAGGTGAGCGAGGCACCGTCATAGCCGATCGCGTAGATGCCGCCTATGACCACGGAACCGGTGACCGTGCTTCCGCCCCCTGGGAAAGCGCTATACTGGTTGCCATACCCTGCGGTGGCCGAGTCGGTCGTGTTGGAATAAGCAAACCCGTCCCAAGCGCCGAAACCGCCCCCGAAATCGGTGAACTGGTTCTTAAAGAGGGCTCCATTGCTGGAAAACCCCCCTGCCCCGTCTGCTCCGTTATAGAAGGAAGCGGACCCCAGGGTGAGGTCTTGGAAGTCAATGAGCGTGCTGGCTCCAGAAACGCTGGAGACGGCCACCAGTGTGGCCGTGAGGATGATCAATTTTTTCATGTCGGTCTCTATCGGGTGAAGAGAGACCAGGACAGAAAGAGGGGTTGAACACTTCAACCCAACGCACAATTCCACTGATCTCCCATTGCTTCCTTTGGCGAAGAAGTTTTGACACGCCTGCCCGCACACGCGGCGGCGCGAATGAGAGCGGGCAGGGAAAATGTTCTGACTCCTGGCTTATGGATGCTGGGAAGCACCCTCCTTCTCCCCGCCTTCACCCCGTGTGGCACACAAGCCGTGTGGCACTCAAGATTGGCAATTGGGGAGTCGTATCCAGTTACAGCAGCGCAACTGTTTCCGGTTTTCACGGAATTCCTTTCCTCGACCCGCTTTATGATGACTCGCAAAGAACTGGGGCGATCCTTAGGAAAGCTCGTTTCAAAGCGCAAGCGATTTCGCCGGGAGGCGGCGTGCTGGTACCCAGCGTAAGGGACCAAAGGGACTCAAGCCGGGCTTAGATGCCTAGCTTGGCGATCTCACGCTGGAGCGCTTGCTGGAAGTCCACCACGTCGGGCTGGCTTGGGCGATAGCCCTCCTC
This sequence comes from Spartobacteria bacterium, assembly GCA_043788785.1. GTDB lineage: Bacteria > Verrucomicrobiota > Verrucomicrobiia > Chthoniobacterales > Chthoniobacteraceae > CAIURC01. The sequence goes on from JAYVTN010000327.1 coordinate 1,615, forward strand.
TTCTGGCGTCAGACCCAGACGCCCGGTTTGGTCCAGATACCATACAGCTTGTTTGCCATCGCTGAAGGTCACCCGGCCGCTGACCATCGCGCCAGGACGCGTGATCGAATCCACCGTAAGCACCACGCCTCCAGAGCCGCCCAGATTTTCCTGCATGGCGTCCTCCTCGAAGGCATCGGGCCCCGGCACCCCACTCTCCAGCTCCGGTTCTTTGGCCGGTTCTTCGGGAGCGGTCTCCTTGAGATTAAGCTTGAGGTCATCGAGCAAGAAACGCGTCTCCATAAAGGTGAGGCGTACATCGAAAGCTTCGGCGAGCTTCTGTTGGATTTCGGCGAGCTTGGAGCCCTCTTCGATCCACGCGGCTACTTGTTGAGTCTGTTCAGCAGTCAGTTCCATAAAAGGGAATACATTGGTGCAAGTTCGTGGCCCAGAAGCAAGGATTGGTGGTACATTAGTTTACCCAAGGCGCCAGCCGACTCTGGGTTTCTTCCGTCCATGCCACCCGGAATTGCTCGCCCAGACGCAATCTCACGGCTCGACCGTCCTCATGGGTGAAGCGGAGTTCCACCCGCCGTTTCCCATGGTGGGTACAGAGGATCTCATGGACTTGGAGCAGATCGGACTGCGTGGACTTACCTAAGCGGAAGTTGATCACCAAGGGCTTTTCTTTGGGCTCAGGCTTGCTTAGCGGCTTGATTTCGCTGCCCACCAGCCGGGGCACATCTTCGCGCCTATCCAAACGGCCCGTGACTGAAACCACCGCTCCCGGCTGTAGATGCTGACCGAATTTGGCAAACGCTTCCGACCAGATCGCCACTTCCACCCCGCCCGTGAGGTCCTCCAAATTGAGGATGGCGAAGGGTTTTCCGTCCTTCTTGCTGAACTTCTTGTCCACCAGGTTCAATGCCCCCGCCACACTCACCGTCGATTTGTCCTCGCACTCCCCCAGCTTGGCAATGGGCACAAACTTTCCCCCTTCAAGCAATGGGCGGTAGTCGTCCAGCGGATGGCCGGTGACATAAAAGCCCAGCAACTCCTTCTCAAAGCCCAGATTCTCGGTTTTGGTCCACGGGGTAGCCCGGGAGCCCGCTTTCTTCGGCGGCTTGGGCTCCGCGTCAAAGGCCTCAAACAAAGAGACCTGCCCTGCTGCACGATCCCGATGCGCACTCGCGGCTGCCCCCAAAGCAGCGTCAATTTCTGAAAACAACTGGGCCCGCTGCTCACCTGTGAAATCGAACGCTCCGCATTTCACCAAACATTCCAGGGACTTCTTATTGGTTTTCTTGGCATCCACGCGTGCACAGAAATCTTCCAAGGACTTGAAAGGGCCCGCCTTGTCGCGTTCCTCGATAGCAGAGGCCATGGCGGCCTCCCCCACGTTTTTGATTGCCGCTAGTCCGAACCGGATGGAGCCCATGCGGATCCGCTCCTGCGCAGGCTTGGCACTCTCGGCGAGGATTTGCGCCGCAGGTTTGCCTTCGGGCAATGCTTCAAAGGAGATTTCCAGTTCGTCAGGATTGACCTCTGGTAAGTCCGTCGATTTTGGACGGCGCGATGCCTTGACAGCCTCCACGCCCAAATCATCGATGTGTTCGGGAATAAACTTCTGGGCGCTCCGGTTGACATCGGGAGGCAGAATCGTGATTCCCATTCGCTCGCACTCGCCCACGGCCACACTGATCTTGTCCGTGTTGTTGATTTCGTTGCTCATGACCGCGGCCATGAATTCCAGGGGATAATTAGCCTTCAAAAAAGCCGTTTGATAACTGATCCACGCGTAGGCAGCTGAATGCGACCGGTTGAAGCCGTAGCCGGCGAACTTTTCGAGCAAATCGAAAATGTCGTTGGCTTTCTTCTCTTCAATGTCGTTGAGGCTCTTGCAGCCATCCACGAATTTAACCCGCTCCTCGGCCATCTTGGCCTTGTCCTTCTTTCCCATGGCGCGCCGGAGCAAATCTGCGCTTCCCAGGGAATAGCCGGCGAGCACTGAAGCGGCAGCCATGACCTGCTCCTGGTAGATCATAATGCCGTAGGTCTCCGCGCAGACGGTCGCCAGCAAAGGATGGGCATACTTGATCTTGGCCAGGCCTTTCTTGCGCTTGAGGTAATCCGGGATGAGGTCCATCGGGCCGGGTCGGTAAAGAGCCAGGATCGCGTTGATGTCCTCGATATCGGCAATGTCGAACTGCCGGCATACGTTGCCCATGCCCCCTGACTCCAATTGGAAGACGGCCACGGTCTCGCCCCTGTTGAGGAGATCAAAGGTGGCCTGATCGCTTAACGGAATGGTATCGATGTTGAACTCGGGCACCTTAGCCCGGATCAATGCCACCGCATCGGTGATCACCGTCAGGGTTTTGAGGCCCAAAAAGTCCATCTTGAGCATGCCGAGGTCCGTCAACGGTCCCATGGCATATTGGCTCACGATACTCCCATCGTTTGCCCGGGTAAGGGGGATGTACTCGGAGAGGTCCCGGTCGCTGATGACCACACCGGCGGCGTGTACGCCCGTCCCACGGGTGAGCCCTTCGAGCACCGTGGCATATTCCCACATCTGTTTGACGGCCCCTTCCTCTTCGACCGCCTTCTTCAGCTCAGGATTCTTGTCAATGGCGCCAGGGATATGCTCAACCTCCCCTGTCTCGGCGTTCTTTTTATCTACCCCCGCCAATGTAATCCCCAACTCGGTGGGGATCATCTTGGCGATCCGGTCGGCATCCCCATAGTTCCACCCCAATACCCGGCCCACATCCCGGACCACGGATTTGGCGCCCATTGTGCCAAATGTCACGATCTGGGACACAGCGCGTTCCCCATACTTCTGGCGCACATAGTGGATGACCTCGGGACGGCGGTTCTGGCAGAAATCCACGTCGATGTCCGGTGGTGAGACCCGTTCCGGATTGAGAAAGCGTTCAAAGAGCAGCTTGAACTTCAGGGGATCGATATCGGTGATCCCCATGACGTAGGCCACAATGGAACCGGCCGCCGAACCACGTCCGGGGCCCACGGGAATCCCGCGTTCCTTAGCCCAGTTGATGAAATCCCAAACGATGAGGAAATAGTTTACGAACCCCTGCTTTTCCAAGACAGCGATCTCGCGTTCCAAACGCGCGCGCACCTCCTCGCTTCCAGCCTGGGCCCCGTACCGGCGCAAGACCCCCTCTTCAGAGATCTGTCGCAAATACTCGTTCTGGGTCACGCCGTCGGGCGGAGTATAATTGGGATACTTGGGCACCCCGAACTCGATCTCCAGATTACAGCGTTCGGCGATTGCCAGCGTGTTGTCGCAGGCTTCGGGGAAATCCCGGAACAATTCCCGCATCTCTGCGGGCGACTTCATGTAAAGCTCTGGCACGTACTTCATCCGGCGCTCGTCAGCAACGTTGGAACCGGTGCCGATACAGATCATGACATCGTGGGCCTCATGATGACGGCGTTCCAGGAAATGGACGTCATTGGCCGCCACCAGGCCCAACCCCAACTCCTTGCCTAGCCGCGGCAGGATCCGGTTGACCTTGAGTTGCGCTTCGATGCCGTGGTCGTGCATCTCGAGGAAAAAATTCTCCGCCCCCAGCATGTCCCGGTAAGCGGCTGCGGTTTCCAGCGCTTTGGCGTAATTATCGGCTACCAGAGCTTGAGCGATTTCCCCCTTGAGACAGCCGCTTAGGGCGATAAGCCCGACGCCGTGTTGGCTTAGGAGCTCCTTATCGATCCGCGGCTTGTAGTACATGCCGTCGAGGTGGGCAATGGAGACCAGTTTGACCAGGTTTTTGTAGCCTTGCTCGTCCTTGGCCAACAGGGTGATGTGGCTAGCCGCATCGCGCCCGTTCCCAGCCGACCGGTCCGTGTGCTTGGCCGGTGCCATATAAGCCTCGCACCCAATGATGGGCTTGATGCCTGTCTTCCTGGCCTTTTGGAAGAACTCGATCGCTCCAAAGAGGTTTCCATGATCGGTGATCGCCACCGCAGGCATCCCGTATTCCCTGGCTTTCTTCATCACCTCGCCCACCCGGTTGGCACCATCCAAAAGCGAGTATTCAGTATGAAGATGAAGATGAACAAAGGAGTCGGACGACATAGCAGCTCCCACTATCGTCTGCCTTGGGAACCGGGGCAATCTTCTGATCAGAAATCAGCGCTCCTTGACCCCCGCCTGGCTCCTTGACCCCCGATGTTGGCCAGCGGGTTTTCTCTCCCCGGGCCTCAATCCCCGTCACTTCCTTAGTGTACCGCTCCACAATTAAGGTAACCTTTGTTGCGCGCAAAATGGCCCGCCGCCAAGGCGCGAGGAGGGAGCATGTTCGTTGCAACCTGGGACCGAGGAGCAACGCGGGCACCGGGCCATTTTCCGCGCAACCCTCTGGGCCGCTGTTCTTTGCGCGCTAGGCTGCGTTGCTCGCTCGGCCGGTGTGATTGACACACAGGCACTTCGCTCGCGCCTTGCCCAGCACACAAATCCCAAGCGGCAAAGGTTACTTTAATTGTGGAGCGGTACACTAGGAGTCGGGTTTTCCCCAATGCCAGCGCCGGAGTGAACCCCGAGCCCACCGAGCCCCAGGCCGTGTACTGGCACTGGGGTTAAAGCCGGATCTCGTCGCCTTCCCTGGCGGCATCGACTTGGAGCAGCGAACCGCTTTGCTGGGCCAAAGCGCGGGCCCGAGCCAAGAGGGCGTCCATGAACGCATCATCGTGGGAAGGGTCGTGGTGGAAGAGGTAGAGCTGCTTGACCCCAGCCTTGAGGGCCAAAGCCACTACCTCGTCCACACATCCATGTCCCCAACCCTGACGGGCCGCACTCTCGGCTGTATCGTACTGGGCGTCGGCGATAAAGACTTTGGCATCCCGCAGAAACTCCACAATCCGAGGCTCATCGGGACCCCCGGTCTCGTGATCCGGCATGAATACCACCCCGCCCCCCGGAGTTTCCAAACGATAGCCCACGCAAGCTCCTGGGTGATTGGTCAGACATGCCCGCACCGGGACCGATCCGAGCCAGAACTCGAATCCGTCAAACTGTTCAAACACAATATCTGCAGGCATCTGCTCCAGGCTCACAGGAAAGTACCGGGAGTCCATCTGCCCAAGGAAGGCCCCGTGGAGCGCCTCCGGCCCGGAATTCTGCCCAAGGATGCGGATCCGGTTCTGCTTTTCGTAGGCTGGGGCAAAGAAAGGGAACCCTTGGATATGGTCCCAATGGGTATGGGTCACCAGCAGGGTCAGTGAGATCGGGTCCGGGCCGAATTCCTTTCCCAAGGTTTCTCCCAAGAGCCGAATGCCGGACCCTGCATCCAATACGATGATTTCGCCTTGGACCCGGACCTCGACACAGGCCGTGTTCCCTCCGTACCGCACGGTGGAAGGCCTCGGGGTGGGAATTGAGCCGCGCACCCCCCAAAACCTCACCAACGTTGATTGCTCGCTAGATAAAACCGTGTTCATGGACCGGAGAAACGCTGATGCTTCCAGTTTCGTTCGAAAACACAAGCCGCCAAAGTCCGCGGATTTCCGAGGGCTTGCGCCCGACGCAGCCCCCACGGTAGCTTGACCGCCCATGAAACTCGAAAACCTCCGCAGCCCCCATCAGGTTACCGCTGGAATCTGTTATTTCGGCCGGATGGTGGACAAGATCCGACTCGAGCAAGCGGGCACGCTTCCCGCGGATTATCAACCAAATCTGGGTGGCGGCTTTGATGCAAGGTGCGTCAGCTTCCTGGGAATTTCCCATGAGTCGCTCGTGGAGCGGGTCAAGACGGGCGGCACCGATGAGGAGATTCTGGATTGGTGCTTTTCCCAGGGCCGGAAGCCTTCGGAGGAGCAGATCGAAGTTTGGAACGAGTTCATGCGCAAACGCGGCTGGAAGGATAGCGGAAGCGGGATGCTCCAGCGGCGTCTGAGCGAAGGCGGGTTTGAAGCGCGTACCGACATTGAAACCTTTTTCGATTACATCGATTTGGACGAAGGCCGTGACCCGGCCAAGGGATAGTCAGAGGCAAGGGCTTCCAACCCACGGTGGAACGCCCCCGACGCAGGCGTTCCGGTGCGCGCTTCAAGGGCTGGAAGCCCATTCCACACGGAAACACGCCACAAAAGCCCTAGCCCAACTCGTGGGCAAGAACGCTCAAGGAGTAAATCGCGGCCGTCTCGGTCCGTAGCACGATGGATCCGAAGCTGACGGGTATCCCGCCGCGCTCACGCGCCATGGCCAATTCACCGGGGCTGAAATCCCCCTCGGGACCAATCAATATGACGGCTTGGGAAGGCTTAGGGTCCCTGTAGGAGCCCAAAACGTCCTTGAACCGACGCGCGTCCTTTTCCAGGGAGCCGATCAGCAACAACGGCTGGGCCGTTTGGGCGCCTAAAAACGCTCTCGGCGTCTGGGGCTCAGAAACGGTGGGAACCCAGTTTTGACCACATTGCTTGGAGGCCTCGATGGCGATCCGCTGCCATTTCTCCTGTTTGCGCCGACCATCGGCAGCATCCATTTGCACAATGGTGCGCTCGGTCAGCAACGGGACGATCCGACTAGCCCCGAGCTCGGTCGCTTTTTCGATGATCCACTCCATGGTCTTCCCCTTGGGCACCGCTTGAGCCAGCGTAATCTGGCAAGCCGGAGGCGCCGATTCAATCCAGCGCAGCGCCCGACAACGCACGTTGCCCCGTTTAGCCGCGTCGACCTCGGCCGATACTGCTTTCCCGCACCCGTTGAAGAGTGTCAAAGAGTCCCCTGAACCCATCCGGAGCACATCCACACAGTGATGGGCCTCGGCCCCCGTCAATTCAAGAAGGTCCGGATTCCACGCCTCTGGGGCAATGTAGAAGCGAGGCATGGCTCGGGAGCGGCCCGTGAGTTAGCCGAAGAATTCCTTGGCCTTGTCGAAGAAGGACTTGTGGAGCGGACTATTATCCTCGCCCATGATGCCGGCGAATTCTTCGAGCTTCTTGCGTTGCTCGTGATTGAGCCGGGTGGGTACTTCGACGGCCACGCGAACCACCAGATCCCCCCGATGAGTGGAATTGAGGACGGGCATGCCTTTGGCCCGCATCTTGAAAGCGGTCCCCCCTTGGGTGCCCGCCGGGATTTTCAGGCTCGCCTTGCCTTCCAGCGTGGGGACCTGGACTTCGCCTCCCAGGGCTGCCGTGGTGAAGGAGACCGGCACCTCGCAATACAGGTTTTCGGCTTCCCGCTCGAAAATCTTATGTTCCTTGATATGGATGACCACGTAGAGGTCGCCGGGAGGGCCGCCCCGGATTCCGGCTTCCCCGTTGCGGCTGCTGCGCAAACGCGAGCCATCCTCGATCCCTGCCGGGATCTTGAGTTTGATCCGGGTAGGCGCCTCCAAACGCCCTTCCCCGGCACATTTGCGACAGGGACGCTCAATGATCTGGCCAGTACCCCGGCATCGACCACAGGTCTGGGAGACTTGGAAGAATCCGCGGGCACTGACGACCTGACCGCGTCCATGACAAGCGGGGCAATTCATGACTTTGGAGCCCGATTCCGCTCCGCTGCCGCTGCAATCCGAACAAGACTCTAGCTTGGAGACTTCGATTTCCTTGTCGCAACCCAAAGCGGCCTCTTCCAACCCGATCTGCATGTCATAGCGCAAATCGGCCCCGCGGGCCTTGCCATCGCGTTCCCCCCGTTGAGCGCCCGCGCCCCCGAAGAACTGCTCGAAGATGCCGCCTGCTCCGCCTTGCCCCCCCCCGCCGCTTGCCCCGAAGACCTCACGGAAAATATCGAACGGGTCGTGGAACCCGCCCGCTCCACCGCGCGGCCCAGCGGTGCCTTGGGTAAAGGCCCCATGTCCATAACGGTCGTAAGCAGGGCGCTTCTGCTCGTCCATGAGCACATCGTAAGCCTCCCCTAATTCCTTGAACTTGTCCTCCGCAGTATGGTCCCCCGGGTTCTTATCAGGATGGAATTTGACAGCCAACTTGCGGTAGGCCCGTTTGATCTCCTCTCCGGAGGCGTTGCGCTCAACGCCTAGGATTTCATAATAATCGCGCTTGGTAGCCATTGACAATTGGACTGGAACTGTCGGCCGGTTAGACCGCGCCTTTGGAAGTGATCACCGTCGATGGCCTCAGTAAACGATCCTTGAGCTTGTACCCGCGTCGAAGCTGCCGCAGCACGTGACCCTCGGGAACCGTCTCGCTGTTTTCCTGGGCCACCGCTTCGTGCAGGTTCGGATCGAAAGGCGCCCCTTGCGCGTCAATGGGCTCCACCCCGTGTTGAAGAACAAAGTCGCTCAGCTGCTTGTACACCATGTCCATACCCATTAGAATCGACGAATGCTCCGAACCGGACCGGGCGGCAGCTAATCCCAGCTCAAAATTGTCCAGGATCGGTATCATCCGCTCCAGGAGGGTCATGTT
>JAYVTN010000328.1:0-11521 GCA_043788785.1 Spartobacteria bacterium
CTCAAACCAAAGTTCCCAGAAATAGCGCTTAATGAGGGCCAGTAGGACAAAGGCACCCAGGATGGAGAAAGCGGCACCGAGATTACGTAAGACGCCCTGGAGCCTGAGCTCGTCGTATGCCGAATGTTCGGGTCCGAGCAGGCGCGCGCCGAAGCCCATTAGTGGCGCATAGAGGGAGAGGACTGCGCAGAAGAGGAGATAGGATAAGCCCAGCTTGACGTTTTGCTTTCTCTTGAGCCAACGGCCCAGAGAGATTGCCCCGAGGAAAAGCACAGGGACAAGAGTCACCGCGATGATATCGAATTGGGTCGCGGACTGAGTCGCAAGCATGGGGGGGCATTGTAGGGTGTGTCATGCGGCATGCAAGCAGACCGGTACGCTGCGGGTCTGCGGGACACAAAGAGAGGGCACCTCTACAGCCAGGGGCCGCAGCCGATGCTTTCACACTAGGTGAGATTTTCGGGTCTCTGAATGAAGAGCCTCTTTGCGCGACGGCGAGCGTGAAACGAGCCAGGGAGGTTCACCTTGGCGGGCGTGCCACTCAAGAGCGCACGGACCGCTTCGACCACATCGAAGCCGACCTCAGGAACGCCTTCTTGCTTAAGCCAAGTATGGAGATAGCGCCTTTGGAGAGCGATCGGAAGGCTGCGGAGTTCAGTGGCCGAGAGTTCCTGGGGCAGCTCGGGAACAAGGGAACGCAGGAAATCGTCTTCGGCACGCAAGATCTCAGCCGTACGCAAGAGTGATCGGCGAACCTCACGCCCCAAAAGCGTTTCGATCTCGGGAAGTAAGTGATAGCGGATGCGATTGCGGGAATGCGCGGAAGAGCTGTTTGAAGAATCTTCCCGGAACTGAAGTTGATGGCATTCGATGTAGGCATCGATCTGGGCTCGAGACACCTCCAGGAGCGGACGAAGGATCGCCAATTGGGTCCCGTTGATTGAGCGACTGGATTCCGCGCGCATGACCCCCAATCCCGCCGAACCGGTTCCCCGCAGAAGGTTAAAGAGAAAGGTTTCGGCTTGGTCGTCTGCGTGATGAGCCAGGAAAACGGTGTGGACCTCAAACTGACGGGCGGCACGCTCGAAAAAATCGTAGCGTGCTTGTCGTGCAGCGGTTTCGAGGGATTGCCGGGATTGTCGGGCAAGGAGACCGACATCCTCTCTCCGGGAGAAGAAGGCGAGTTGGTGGCGGTCGGCCAGAGCGCTCACGAAGGCCGCATCAGTGGCGCTCTCCGATCGCAAAGCGTGGTCGAGATGGCAAACCACCAGATCCGTAAATCCCTGCGAAAGCAGCCAGTGCAGGAGCGCGACGGAATCGCGTCCCCCGGAGACGCCCACGAGGTAACGTCCGGCAGTCGGCGGGTAGGCCGCAAGCAACTGCGCACAGGCTGGAAACGGAAGGGCCTTTGCCATGGATGTCTATCCCTCCAACACCAGGCAGTGCCCGGCATCGAACGGATCCTTTAAGGGGCGAGCCGGTCAGCGCCGAAATAGCTGCTAAGCGGCTCCGGAATGAGCACAGAGCCGTCGGGTTGTTGATAGGTTTCCACCAAAGCCACGAACAGTCTCGGCAACGCGGTACCCGAACCGTTGAGGGTGTGGCAGAAATGGTTTTTGCCGTCCTCGCCCTTGAACCGCAGGTTCATACGACGGGCTTGGAAGTCGCCAAAATGGGAACAGCTGGAGACCTCAAGATAGGAATCCTGTCCTGGGGCCCAGACTTCGATGTCATAGGTCCGGGTGGCGCCGAACCCGATGTCGCCCGTGCACAATTCGATAACCTGATAATGGAGCCCCAAGAGCTGGAGGACTTGCTCGGCGTCTGCCGTGAGGCTTTCGAGTTCTGCGGGGGCTGCTTCGGGTTTGACGATCTTGACCAATTCAATCTTGTCAAATTGATGGACCCGGATCAGGCCCCGGGTCCCTAGCCCGGCCGAGCCCGCTTCCCTGCGGAAACAGGGGGTGTAGGCGGCATACTTGAGCGGCAGATCCTTGAGGGGCAGGATTTCTTGGGCGTGGAGATTGGTGACTGGAACCTCGGCCGTCGGCACCAGATAGAGATCGTCCCTCTCGCACCGGTAGAGCTGGTCTTCGAATTTGGGCAGTTGAGTCGTGCCGATCAGGGATTCGGGCCGCATCAACAAGGGAGGCGATACCTCACGGTACCCATGCTTGCCGGTTTGGAGGTCGAGTAGCAAGTTGATTAGGGCACGCTGAAGCCGCGCGCCGCGCCCAGTGAAAACCACAAAACCGCTTCCGCTGATTTTGGTGCCCCGCTCGAAGTCGACCAGCCCGAGTTGGTTGCAAAGATCGATGTGCCCTTTCGGAGCGAATGTGAATGCGGGCCGCTCGCCCCAGACTCGCACGACCGGATTCGCGCTGGCGTCTTTGCCCACAGGAGCGTTGGCATGGGGCAGATTGGGGATATTAAGCAGGAGCTCGCGCTGTTGGCCATCGAGGGCGGCTGTTTCCTCATTAAGCTTGGAGACTTCATCTCCCATGGAGCGCACTTGTGCTTCGACTTCTGAGGTATCCTCCCCCCGACCTTTGCGCGCGCCGATTTCCTTGCTGATGCGTTTGCGTTCGCCCTGGAGGTGTTGCAAGCGAGTTTCCGCCGTCCGGCGCTGACGGTCGCATTCGAGGATTTCCTCGATCTGCGAACTACTGCCCCCCCCCCGCGTGGCTAGGCGTTCCTTAACGAATTCAGGATTTTCACGGATCAGCCGGATGTCGAGCATCGTGGCAGACTAGAGGTGGAGCCTAAACAAGCGCAAGCACCCCGCGCGAGGGGTGGCTCGCACAACCTCCGAGCGCTTGACAGGGGCGGGAAAGTAGGGGCGGGAAAGTAGGGGGGCCATGGGGTCGATAGTGTCCACGGCCTGGAAGGCCCATGCCTCAGAACCGGGATCGGATACGGACGGGCGTGAGCAAGACGCGGCCAATACAAAGGGCCTTCTCCAAGGTATTCAGGCGATAGCGGCGACCGAAGACTTGGAAGCGGTCCCGTTGCATGCGGGTCAATAATCGCCGGTAGATCGTGCGCATGATCTCTGCGGCGACCATGGAGCGTCGGTCGATTTCGGGCAGAGCCGCCTGGGCCTGCTCATATAAGCCGGTGGCTCTTTGGGCTTCGAAATCCATGAGAGCCAGGAAGTTGGGCGTGTGGCGTCCGTGTTGGAGATCAGTGGTGGAAAAGCCAAAGCGCTCCAGGTCTTCCAGGGGAAGATAGATGCGCGCGCTGGTGGAGAAGTCTTGGCCGACATCCCGCAAGATATTGGTGAGTTGGAGCGCCAACCCGAGATCAAGGGCGTACTGCCGACACCCGGGGTCCTTGTACCCAAAGATCTCGATGCTCACCAGGCCTACCACGCTGGCGACCCTGTGGCAGTAGCCCCGCAGCTGATCCCACGTCTGGTAGGTCACCTCGTAGAGATCCATTTCGCATCCGGCGATAATCTCCAGGAAATGGGAGGCCGGGACCTGGTATTTGGCGATGAGTGCGCGTACCGGGGCTGCGAGGGAAGGCTCGTAGGGGGACGGCTTTTCCAGATAGACCTTCCAGTGGTCCAATCCAGCTTGGCGCTCCGCCACCGCTCGGCCGGGCTCATCGGCGATGTCATCAACGACACGGCAGAAGGCGTAAAAGGTGGAAATATCTTCGCGTCTTTCCGGGCTGAGCGCAAAGAAGGCCAATGCGAGATTGGATTTGCTCGCCTTGGTAATTTGCTGTGCTTCGGAGGGCGACTGGCTCACGAGGTGGGGTCCTTGGGTGGAGGGGCGGCTTCCAAGAGTCGGCCTGAGCCGAATACTAGAATTCGATCGCCAGCTTCCACTGGCGCCTCGGAGGAGGCCGTCGCGATCACGGTCGTGCCCAACTCCTTGGAAACCCTTCGCAGGAGGGCTGAAATCCCGCAAGCCTCTTTTGCGGTCACATTCTGGTCGTATTCTTCTACGAATAGGACCTCGGGGTCATTGGCCAAGCCGCGTGCCACGGAAATGCATTTTTGATCATAAGCCGAGAGGCGGCTGACGCTTTGCTGGGCCGTATCAGCCAGACCAATGAATCCAAGGAGTTCGTCAATGCGTTTGCGTGCTTGAGCCGGATCCACGTTCGATATCCGGAACAGTGGCATTGCAACGTTCTCCAGCACGGTCATTGAGGGTAAAAGGAAGGGGGGGCCGAAAACGAACCCGAAATGCTGGTTGCGCAATCGTTCACGGGAGGGTTCATCGAGGGCGGAAGAGGGGATGCCTTTGACAACGACGTGGCCAGAGGAAGGGACATCGAGCAATCCCAGGAGCCGGAGCAAGACGTCCTTCCCACGGCCCCGGCGGCCGAGGACCACGTTGAAACTAGCGGCCAAGAACTCCGATGACACATCATCAATGAGAAGTCCCTGGGGGCTCGCAAAACAGAGCGATTGTGCTTCTAAGGAAACGCTGGGGGGCACGGCTTTCAAAACTGGATCCAATGGGTTTGCGGAAGGTGCGGGTCGGCTCTTCTGAAAAAGCACACCCAACTGGCCAATAACCATGCAGAAACTCCGCCTGCAAGCCATGGAAAAACCAGAGTCCAGGTCACCCAAAGCCCAGTGCCCTCGCCTAAGCCGATGCGAACGCATTGATCGCACACGCTCAGCACCCAAAAATGGAATCCTGCGACGAAGCTGAAGCCGAGGAATCCGAAAAGATGGGTTCTAAAAAACCGCAAATGATCGGTGAATGCTTGACGCAAAGTTTCGCTGTGGAAGGTCAACGTGATTTGCAGGGGAGCAGCCACGATCAGAACCCCGGCGAGAATCGCTCTGGCCATAGCCAGGCGCGAGCCCAACAACGCCTCCTCTGGAAACCATGCGGCGTAGGGAGCGAAATTTTTCAGGATAAGGGGCAGATCGAGGCACAAGGTGCTTAGGAGGATGACGATGGCGGCCCATTTCACCACATGACTGAATCGGCGAATTGCCACGTCCAAGAGCCGCCGATGGGTAAATCCCAGGCCGCGGATCCAGACATAAGCCAGCAGCAACAAGTAGATTTGGATGCAAACCCCGAAGAGATACTCGAAGACAAACGAGAGCCATGCCAGCACGGGAGCCCACTGGAACCAGAATGTGGCCCATGACGGTCCTCCATGGCCCTGCAGCCATGCGGGTGCCGCATAGAGAAGTGGCTTTGTGAACGCTGCTAGGGCGCAGAGGACCACGGCCACATGAACTGCCCAACTCCATGCCCCGAACCGCTTGCCCAGTGCGCGGCGCAGTACTCCATGGTGGCCCTGCCAATTGATCAGTAACAACACCGCAGCAACGGCTGATAAAGGGAATGTGCTGACAAGATTGTTGAACAAGCCGCTCAAGCCCTCGAACGTCGGCAAAAGACTGCTGCTCAAGGCGGCCTCCCATTTAGCTTTGGGCAGGTACCATAAGCTCTCGGGCGATCCGCTGAGCCAGTAGGCGGGATCCCGCCATGCTTGGCGCGCCCAGACAAACACGGGCCTCTCCGCCGCGGGCAAGACTTGGTGCAGGTATGTTCGAATCCCCAACTGGAAAAGAGCGTAGCTGAAACCCAACGCTCCCAGTGTCAGCCATAAGCTCTGGTAACGCTGGATGGCCCGGAATCCGTCCTTGAAGCAATGCCGCAGCGGGCTCGCGAGCATCACCAGGAGGTAAGCGGCCGCGAGCGCTAAGATCCATATGGGGGCTTGGGAAGAGACTCGGGCAAAAACTCCGGGGGCGGGCATGAGGCAATACTCGGGAAAGGGCTCCGGGAGTGGAAGGCAGGAAAGAGGCGAGAATTGCCGGAAGGACCGGGGCGGCGACGGAGAGCGGAGTCGGGGAGGGGAGGCGCGTTCCCCAGCCACCAGCCTATTGGAAGGCCCCCGCTTCCAAGGTTACCGGCGGGGACGCCGTTTCGGGAGACGCGGGCCCCCACCCGTGGCATGGGCTTTCATGCTCATGGAGGTGTCGGGCATGCACGGGCTGGAAGATTTGGACGCCCTTTCAGGGCTTCCCCGTCGGTGGGTTCGAATCCCAGGGCGTTGCCCTGGGCTGGAATAGATCAGGCCGTTGGCCTTCCAGAATCTGGCAACGTCGGCCTCCCGATCCAAGCAACGTTGGTATCCAGAGGCAGGCTGCCGACCTTCCCGAATCGGACCGTTGGCTTTCCCAAATCAGGCCGTTGGACTCCCGAACCAGGCTGTTGGGCTCCCGAACCAGGCTGTTGTGCTCCCGAACCAGGCTGTTGTGCTCCCGAACGGTTGGCTTTCCCGGATCAGGCTGCTGGCCGCCGTTCACCTTCTGCCGGGTTCTAGCATTCACGCAACGACACAGGGGCTGTCCCAGCAGGCTGACGAAACGAAAATTCCGGGAAGTGGGATTCCTCGTTGATGAGGGAAGTGGTCGGGGTGACAGGATTCGAACCTGCGACCTCCTGGTCCCAAACCAGGCGCTCTACCAAGCTAAGCTACACCCCGTACATGCACGGCCAAAAGATCGTGAACGAGGGGTTACAATGCCTTGCCGGAGCCGGACGGCAAGCAAATCCCTCAGAAGAATGAGGCCGAGGGGTTTGTGCGGCGCTCCGGGGGGGCGGGCGGCTTGTTGGAACCTCATGGCCTCGCGTTACCGTTGGCCGGTCTACCCGATCACAGCCAGCTGAGACAGGCGCTCACGCTTGTTCCCGCAATTCCCCTTCGAACCAGCGTTGTTGTTTCCTTGCCGGATTCGTATTTCTCTTTGCATGACCTCTGCCGTCGGCCCTGGCCCCCAGCCCCAGCCCCAGCTTGAAATTTCCGGCTCCCGCCAATTTTCGTCATGGCTCCATGAGCAGCATCTCTCGCTGGCGTTCACCACCTATCAGACAGGGAAGCTATTCCTTGTCGGGCTTAAACCGGATGGACTCCTATCGATTTTTGAGCGAAGTTTCGAGCGTTGTATGGGGCTCTGTGTGGGGCCCGGTTCGCAGAGCCTGTGGATGTCGAGCCTCTACCAGCTCTGGCGTTTCGAGAATGCCATCCCTGAAGGGCAGGCAGCTAACGGCTATGACCGGCTCTTTGTCCCACATGTTGGCTACACGACGGGCGATGTGGATGCCCACGACATTGCTCTGGGGCGCGACGGGCGGCCCGTATTCGTAAATACCCTTTTCAGTTGCCTTGCCGCCCCGAGCGAGACCCATTCATTCCGGGAAATCTGGCGCCCCCGGTTCATCTCCAAGCTCGGGGCGGAAGATCGCTGCCACATGAACGGCCTAGCCATGCGCGATGGCAGCCCTGCCTTCGTGACGGCTGTAAGCGCGACCGACGTTCATGAAGGATGGCGCGAGCACCGGCAAGCGGGCGGCATTGTCATTGACGTGTCCAGCGGCGAGACCCTCTGCCGGGGTCTATCCATGCCGCACTCGCCCAGGCTGCACCAGGGGCGCCTTTACGTCCTGAATTCCGGGGCCGGCGAGTTTGGAAGCATTGATCTAGGGACCGGGAAGTTCAATCCGATCTGCTTCTGCCCGGGCTATGCACGTGGACTCGCCTTCCACGGCCAGTTTGCGGTGATCGGCCTTTCCACCTGCCGGGAAAACCGGACATTTGCGGGACTGCCTCTGGACGAAGCGCTGGCGGCCAAAGCCGTGCAGCCACGTTGCGGGCTGCTTGTCATCGACATGCGGACTGGGGACGTTGTCCACTCGTTGACCATTGCAGGTGTGGTACGCGAGCTTTACGATGTTGCCGTGCTGGCAGGGGTGCGCACCCCAAGCGCGTTGGGATTCAAGACCGAAGAGATCCGTCGCACCATTACGATTGAGGAATAAGCGGCCCCGCATTCGTGTCGTAGGCTTCCAGCCTATGGCCCTAGACTGGCCTTGCACATCATAACCTGCCCGACCCCCGCCTCCATTCCTGGGCCCCACTATGCCCAGGGATTCTGATCTGGGAAACCGTTTGGGAAATCTGAGCGTCGTGGGTCAGTGGTGGGTCGAAATCCCAAGCGCGGTGAGAAAGCCGGCAGCCGGATCGGCAATACGCCGCCTGGGGCTCTGGGCGTCGACCGTGGTGGCCGCCAAGGGGAGAGGAAAGTTGTCGCGTTTAAGCTTACTGAGGGTCACATCCACTACGTCCCGGAGAGAATACTTGTCCAGTATATTGGCGATCGCATTGCGCACATCGATCATGAGCATTCGCAAGCCGCAGTGTTCCTCATCTGGGCACGAACAGCGCGCGTACTCGGTCTCACTGGCACAGGCAATGGGGGCCAGACGCCCATCAATGAGGCGAACCAGGTCACCCATGCGAATGGTCTCCATGGGTTTGGCCACCGCGTACCCGCCGAATTTCCCGCGCTGGGTCTCGACGTATCCCGCCTCGCGCAACTCCAGCAGGATGTGTTCGACAAATTTTAGAGGCAGGCGGTTGCTTTGCGCCAACTCGGACACGGGGACAATATTCCGCCCCAAAGCCTTGGCGATACCGAGCTGGATCATGGCGCGCAAAGCGTATTCGCCCTTCTTGGTGAGTGTCATAGCGGGGTGGGCCAACCTAGATTGTAACCCGAGAAGTGGTCAACGGGGGATCTCGGTCGATAAGGAGGCATCAAAAATCTCGGACGCGCCGCGCCGCCCCGCGCACACAGCGAACATGTTCGGCTTTGTGCCGGGCACCGGGGTTGTTCCCCCACCGCCTTACGGGCGGGGCTAATTTCCACGAACCCTCCGGGGCCGCAGAAGCTCCATTCAAACGCGCTTCCATACCAATGCAGGGGGGTGCCAACGCCCATTTTGGGCCCACAATTAACGTTGCCCGTTGTTATTTCCTCCGGCATCGCTTTAAGCTCAGCGCTTGCACCCAGGACTTGAGGTGCCTGCATTTCTGAGCAACGAAACTCTATCTTGGGGTTTTCTGAGGGAACGGCGGCAGGATGCAGGTGCGCCGGATGGCAATGAACTGGTAAATTCGGGAACCGATAGCGCCTGCCAAGGGCAAGTAAAGGAAGGGTAAAACGATCCATCCCAAGGGGAGATGCCGGGCCATGTGGCGGAATGCATAGAAACCCCCCAGCCAGCGGCCGTCTGGAGCGTAAACCAAAAGCTCCTTGGTGCCACGCTCGAGGTCCAAATCCGCAAACTCCTGGAGCGTCCCATTTCCATGGATATCCAAGAAGCGCAGGCGGTTGAGGATGTTCAGGGCTTGGAGCACCTTGAGCGAGCGCACACAGAACGAGCAGTTCCCGTCGTAAAACACGGGAATTAGTTTTTTCCTCCTACCAGAAGCGGTGGGCCAACGGAACCAACGTGCCAGGTCCGAAGGCTCCACCCAGAGGATGTATGCCGAGACCATCACGGCAGAAAATTGCGGGATATTCATCGAATAACTGATGCCGGTGTGGAGCAGGACGCCACCCGCGAGTACCCAATATCGGACCCCCTTGATCCAGACAGCGGTCGCCATGGACAGTTCCACAGCCATTGCGCCCCAAGTGCACAAGCGGACCGTCCACATGTGCTCGAAGACATACGGCACAGGGAACCGGAAAAACTCTGGAAGCCGAGCCGTGTAATAGAGGGCGGTGCCGTCGATCCAGAGAGGGCCGCGGCTTTTCCACAAGAAAGCGGATAGATAGAGGATCGAGAGTTGAAGTTGGATCATCCGCATGGCCCAGGGGGCACAGGGCGCGGGGCGGCCCGTTTGGTGGCCGCGAGCGAGGCCTAAGAGCCGGTCCACAGAGAGGGCGGCCCCCGCCTGGGAGAACATCAGGAAAAAGGTGGCCAGCCGCATGAAGGCATCAGAGCTGTTAACGATCAGGGCATTGCGGTGGTGGAACGTGGCCAGGCACACGAAGACCACGCACGTACTCGGCCTGGTCAGGAACCCGACAGTCATAAACGCCGCCGCCATCATGAAGATCGTGAAAATCACAACGATGGAGGCCGCACTGTCGTTGAAGACCAGGAAGAGGTTGATCCAACCGCCGCCCCCAGGAATCATGCGGGAACTCTCAAAGGGCAGGATGCCCGTCGGGCCGAACCATTCCATGAGATCGGGCGCGAGCAAGGCCCCGTAATTTAGCGCCACCAATCCCAAGAGGATCCTGTAGAGCGCGATGTTGATGGGTGAAACGGGCGCGAAAAAGAAGCGCTCCCAGGCGCGACGCAGGTCCTCGGCAATCACTCGAGATCCTCCGGGAGAATATCGCAGACGTGGAACGTGTACCGGTTAGGGTAAGCGAATTCCACGGTGAAGGGCTGGTAATCGCCCGGTTGTGGCGGAGGGATGTCGCCCCAGATCCGGGTCAGAGCCACTCGCACGGGCGGGTTGGCCGGAGTTGGATTGCACTGGCGGGCGATAAACACCGCCGTGTCGTCCCAAATGGGCGAGTAGCCATCCTGGCGAACGCGCTCGAGCCACTTGCGATAGCGTTCGCGTGGGATTTTTTTGAAAAGGCTGAGCTTCTCCATTTGGGGGAATTCCCAAACCTCGGTGGAGCCGTCTTTAAAGGTAACGAGGCCTTCGCAGTGGAAGTTAATGGTCAGGGGCGTGGGAGCGAACATGTCCCACACATGCCAGAGCCCCATGCGGTTGATATAAGGACCAAAAAGAGCGGCGATCCGGCCGTTGAAAATCGACTCTGGGAGGCCCCAGGAAAGGAGCGCCACCAAATGGAAGACGATGAATGTGTTGACCAGAGCCTTCATTGAGGGAGTCGCGGCAGTGCATGCATTACACGGGGCGGGCCGCCGTATTCAATCCTGGGCAGGCGGGAGGACAGGGCCGCAGCCTTTCAGCTCTCATCGTCAGACCAGTTCACTACGCGGCAGGTCTCACAAATGGGGCCCACAGCTGATAAACATGCAGTACAGGGGCGCCCAGGACTTTGAAGGGGCATCCGGCGTGCCACGGGATTTTCGCGTGCTCCCACGCGCGACAGGGTTGTTGGCCCCGATTTAGTTATGGGGGACGATTGCCATGAGCGTTAACCGGAAATCCAAAAGGCCTTCGGAAAAGAGTCGGATGAGCCAACCGCAGGAAGAGTTCATTGGGCCGGAAGCGATACCGTCCCGGGATATGGGAGAGGCACCGGGCCATGGAGAAGGTGTGGTGGAAGCCGTTGGGCGTGAGCGGGATAGGAAAAAAGACCCCTCGCCAAGGTCCGGCCCTGGCCAACATCCATAACCGGGGGGGGGCGGAAAGCGGGTAGCCCGATGGCTCAGGACACGAAATGCGTGGCCAAAGTGGCACCGTTGTTGCTACTAATGGGTGTATGCCTTCACGACCGACTCACTTTCGGAGGTTCGGTGCCAGCGGATTGACGATCCTCGAGGTAACCGTTAGTGCGGCGATTTTGGCGATCGGCCTGGGGGCGATGTACTTGACTCTAAGCCGCGGGATGTTCGTTGTGATGGAGAGTGGTTATGCTTCCGGGGCGCAGGAAAATTCGGCAACGAGGATTGAACAGTTGCGTGCGCTTGGCTGGGCTGATGTGACTGACCCGGCCGCTTTGACAACGTTGCTTACCACCGCCACAGATACG
>JAYVTN010000329.1:0-3019 GCA_043788785.1 Spartobacteria bacterium
CGCAGAGGATGTCGGCGTTTTGAGCCAAAATCTCCTCTGGGGTGGCCCCTTGATGGACTTCGCAAAGGAGGGCCGCCAATGCGCGGACGATGGGCGAATCAGCATCGACCCGGAATTGGCAGCGGCCGTCCTGGAGAGCGGCTACGAGCCACACCCGGGATATGCAGCCATGGACCCGATAGGAATCGGTGCGCAACGCGTCGTCGAGCGGGGGCAGATTGCGGGTGCGTTCGACCACCGCGGTGAGGCGTTCGTGGAGGTCCTCAATGAGGGAGAGCCGTTCCAGAACCTGGTCGTACCTGGAGCCGGGGGCTGTCGGGTGCATTTAAGCCCTTAGAGCGGGCGGTTCATTGCAGCCAACAGGGGGTGCAGCTGTTTGACGAGGCCACTGAAGCCGCTGAAATCGAGCTGCTGCTGGCCGTCACTGAGGGCTTCTGCGGGGTTGGGATGAACCTCGATGATTAAGCCATCGGCGCCCATGGCGACGGCCCCACAACAGAGGGCTCGCACCAAATCGGCCCGTCCACAGCCCTGGCTGGGGTCGATGATGACAGGGAGATGAGATTCTTTTTTGATGATGGCCACGGCTGCCAGGTCCAGAGTATTGCGCGTGTAGGTCTCGAAGGTACGGATGCCGCGCTCGCAGAAGAGCACGTTGGGATTGCCATGAGCCAGGATGTATTCGGCCGCCAGCAGCCATTCGTCTATACGTTCGCTCAGCCCGCGCTTGAGCATAATGGGTTTGCCGGAGCGGGCGCACTCGATGAGGAGTTGGAAATTTTGGGAATTGCGGGCGCCGACCTGGAGGATGTCCGCGGTTTGTGCGACGTGTTCGACGTGGCGTTCGCTAAGGACTTCGGTGATGATCTTCAGACCGGTTTCCTCTTTGGCCACCTGAAGGAGGCGGAGGCCTTCCTTGCCCAAGCCTTGGAACTCGTAGGGCGAGGTGCGGGGCTTGTAAGCGCCGCCCCGGAGGATGGTTGCGCCCGCAGCCTTGACAGCGCGCGCTGTGGTCAGCAACTGGTCATGGCTTTCAACCGAACAAGGGCCGGCCATGATGGAGAACTTCGCGCCCCCGACTTCCAAACCATCCACGTTGACGATGGAGTTCTCCGGGTGAGATTCGCGGCTCACCAGCTTATAACGTTTCTGGACGGCCATGACCTTCTCGACTTGGGGCAGGACAGTCAGGGATTCCAAAGTATGGTGGGTTTGTTCATCGCCAATGGCAGCGATGATGGTTTGATGTGTCCCGTCGATGGGGCGCGGATCGTACCCCAAAGCCTGGACTTCTTTGATGACTTCATCGATGAGTTCGCGGGACGTGTTAGGGCGGATGACGACGATCATGGGGTGCGCTGGTAGTTGAAGAGTGAACGATAAAGGTGCAAAATAAGAAGAGGCGTAGTGTGTCTGTGAAAATTTAAGGCTCAACCCCCAATCTAACCAAAGTGCAAGATTTCACTGGCGGCGGTATCCATGCGCTCCCGACCCGAAGAGGGGCGACCGGGGACGCGAAGATCGACGAGAAAATCAAGGAATTGGTAGCGGCATGGGGCTGCGAGTCCTGTGAACTGGTCGAAGAGCTGGTGGCCAGCGCTCTCAAAGCCGGCCGCGACCGGGTCAGTGTGGCTGATTTAAAGCTCTTGAATCGCTCCTTGAACGAGATGCGTTACTCGGCCCGGGTCTTTGCCCCGTTCCGGAACACGCGCAAAGTGGTGGTCTTCGGGAGTGCGCGCACCGCCCCGGAGGAACCCGAGGCGATTGAAGCCGAAGAGTTCGCGCGGCGGATGCGTCAAGCGGGATATATGATTATCACCGGGGGCGGGGAGGGGATCATGGGAGCCGCCCAACGGGGCGCCGGGCGAGACCACAGTTTCGGGCTGAACATCCGGTTGCCCTTTGAGCAGCGTGCCAATGAGGTCATCGACGGGGACCCCAAGCTGATCAATTTCAACTATTTCTTCACCCGGAAGCTCAATTTCGTGAAGGAAAGCCATGCGGTAGCCCTGTTTCCGGGCGGCTTTGGCACTTTGGACGAGTGCTTTGAAGTGCTTACCCTCATGCAGACGGGCAAAGCCCGGATTCTGCCCGTCGTACTGGTGGATAAACCCGGGGGACGTTACTGGGAGACTTGGGCGAGTTTTCTCTCCGAATATCTCCTCAAGCTGGGGCTTGTCTCCGGGGACGACTTCAGGTTTTTCAAGATTGCCCATGATGTGGAGCACGCGGTGGCGGAGATCGAGGGGTTCTACCGCAATTTCCACTCCTATCGTTGGATCGGGAACCGGATGGTCATCCGGATGGCGCACCGGCTCACGGCTGGGGCAGTCACGGCGATTATGGCGAATTTCGCCGACGTGTTGCAGGGGAATCCGATCCGGCAGTCCGACGCATTACCCGAGGAAATCAACGAGCCCGACTTGGCGGGACGCCCGCGCCTGGTTTTTATCCCGCAGCGCAAGAACTTCGGTCGGCTGCGCGAACTGATCGATGCGGTGAACCAAGCGCCCTGGGAGACTGATCCATGCACCAAGTGACGGCATTGCAGGGCCCTAAATGAGGGCAAAGCAGGGCTGGTTATTGGGCCTTCCGGGCCTGGATGTAGTCGTGAATCGAGTTGACCGAGGCCAAGGCTTGCCGCGCGGTTTCTGAATTGGGGACGCTAACCCCGAAGCTCTTTTCCAAGGAAACCACCAACTCGAGGGCATCGATGGAGTCCAACCCCAGCCCCTCGGGCCCGAAGAGGGGCATGTCGTCGCGAATATCTTCCTTGGAGACTTTGAGCATCAAGTTTTCCACCATCATCTCTTTGATGGCCTCACGCAGGTTTTGGTCAGACATTGGGTGGGGGATGTTCCTTCGAAAAAACCCGGGTGCAAGATTTTTCCGGTGTGTTTCGGCAAGGAATGGGTGCTTCAAAAGGCCGGGAGGGATAGAGGCAGGGCTTTAAGCGTGCCCAAAAGGTGTGAGGGCCTCACAATTTGGATTGATGGCGGTGCTAAAACAAAGATTGGAC